>JBLHKV010000084.1:0-13664 GCA_047618115.1 Halieaceae bacterium
GGCAGCATGACCCTGGATTTGGTGGCTCATGGCCCCGGCGGTCATTCCTCGATGCCCGCTCCCGAAGTGTCGGTGGATATTCTGGCTCAGGCGCTCGTCAATTTACGCAAGCATCCCTTGCCCGGTGGCATGGAAGGCGTTACGGCCGAGATGTTTGAGGGTGTCGCGCGCAACGGGCCGTTTATCTACAGAATGATGGCCGCCAATCAGTGGCTATTTAGTGGCCTCATTGAAAAGCAAATGTCCGCGAGCAGTCACACCGCTGCGTTGCTACATACGACCACCGCGCCAACTATATTACGAGCCGGGGTGAAGAGAAATGTAATTTCACCAACGGCTACAGCCACGGTGAATTTCAGATTACACCCGCGCGATACGCCTGAAGGTGTAAAGGCCCACGTTATCGCCGCTATTAATGATTCGCGCGTCGATGTAAATATCAACACCAGTGGGATGAGTTCGCTGGCATCGCAGGTATCTTCGAGGGAGAGCGAGGGCTACAAGCTCATCGCAAAAATCGCACGCTTAGCCTACGGCGATGTCATTGTGGTACCCGGTATGACCGTCGGTGGCACGGACTCCAAACACTATAGCCGGGTAGCTGACGATTCCTATCGATTTCAATTCATGATGGTCACACCGGGGGATATTTCTGGTTTCCATGGCACCAACGAGCGCGTCGCGGTAGAGAATCTGGTCAAGGGTACCCAGGCTTATTACCTGTTGTTGAAGGAGGCGGCGGGGGACCATCGGTACGCGCTATGACTTCAATGGAGCTATCCATTCAAGCACGTAGCGCAGCAGTGGGATGATAGCTAGGTTGAGGCATCCCAGTCCTGTTTCACAGGGAGATCGATTTGATCTACAGAGAAATATTGAGTGTGATGGCGCTTCTGGTCCTCGCTCTGGTGGGCTGCGGGGAGGAAGCGGTGCCGGTAGAAGAGGGCGCAGACAGCAAGGGTCACGCAGCGCCTACTGCGGCAACTGCGGCGGTCAATCGCGCAGTGCTGAAGCAGCTACCTTTCGCCGATACCCAAGATTTTATCGAGGCACGCCGTGGTCTCATCGCTGCGCTTACATCGTTGTGTCCCACGAAAACGGGAAGTTGATCTGGGATGCCACATCCTACGCCTTTGTCCAGGATGACGCGCCCGCCAGCGTCAACCCAAGCCTCTGGCGCCAGGAGCAACTCAATAACATTCACGGCCTGTTCGAGGTCACTCCCGGTATTTACCCGCTGCGTGGTTTTGACCTATCGAATATGACCCTGATCGACAGTGATAGCGGATGGATAGTAGTGGACCCACTTACCGCGCGTGAGACGACTGCGGCGCCGATGGCTTTTTCGCGCAAGCAACTGGGTGATAAAGCGGTAACAGCAATCATTTTCATCCACAGCCACGTCGACCATTTTGGCGGGGTGCTCGGTGTTATTGAGGGTGGCAATTCCGCGACAGACTGGGTGCCCGTGATTGCTCCCGAGGGTTTTATGGAGGAGGCCACCAGCGAAAATATCATAGTGGGTAACACGATGGGACGGCACTCGGCCTATATGTATGGCAAGAATCTAGCGCGCACACCCCGCGGCCACATTGGTTCGGGCCTGGGCAAGGGGCCTGACTTTGGTGCTGAGGTGGTTTCACGCACCATGCATAACCTCTACACCCTGCGCGGTGCCAAGGTTCGCAACGCGTTGAAGTGGAGCGGCCACATCGATCAGGTTGTCGCCACGTTCGGAACTGCCGATGTCTATTTTGGTAGCCATCACTGGCCGTTGTGGGGCAATGCAAAGATTATCGATTTTCTGGAAAAGCAACGCGATACTTATAAGTATATTCATGACCAGACGCTACGCCTGGCGGCACAGGGACTGACGCCCCGCGAGATTGCGGAGCAACTGACAATGCCGGAAGCGCTGCCACGAAGCTTTTCCAGTAGAGGCTACTACGGCACCACCAAACACAATGCGAAGGCCGTCTACCAGCAGTATTTTGGTTGGTGCGACGGGAATCCGGTAAACTTTGATCCCCTGCCGCCGGTAGACGCTGCGGAGCGCCACATCAAACTCATGGGGGCCGAGAGGATTGTGCTTGCCAGTGCCAAAGATTTGCTGGAACAGACACCTATGGAAAATTTTTTTGACACCATGGCCGTCATGCTCAATGGTGCCGATGCGGAAGGCGAGGAGATGAAAATTAACATCAGCTTTACCGACCTCGATGAAACACGCGTGCTGTCGCTGAAGAAACCGGTATTGAACCACATGGTAGTGGAGGGCAGTAAGCTGGATGCACTGCGCAGTTTTGCCCTGCTCGAGACTCCGAATGGCAGATTTAATATTGTTACGCCCTGAGAGGCTTCATCGAATGTTTACAGGCCCATGGGAATCAAACTAAAGGTCAAGACTGAATCATGCTGAAGAAAACACTCGTACCGCTTGTATTGCTTATTGTCGCCGTAGGTGGGCTGGCCTGGTTTCAACGCATCGACTTGATGCTGGCACTGGTTAAATACCAATCCGCCAATGAATTTTCTGTGGGGCCCAACCGGGAACTTAGCTGGGCCCAGGGTCCACAGGAGGCCGCAGAAGAGTCGCGAAATAGGCCCCCAAATATCATCGTGATTATGGCCGATGACCTGGGCTTCAACGATATCTCTACTTTTGGTGGCGGAGTTGCCGGGGGGCGACTACAAACGCCTGGTATCGACCAACTGGCTGCACAGGGGGCGGTGTTTACGCAGGCTTATGCTGGGAATGCAACTTGTGCGCCGTCGCGGGCCATGGTTATGACAGGCCGCTATCCCACGCGCACTGGCTTTGAATTTACCCCAACGCCGTCCGGCATGGCCCCCATGGTTTCTATGGTCGCCAACAGTATGGATAACGGCTTGCCTCGGGGTTTGTTTAATGATGTTGGCGCGGAAGCGGCACTTCCCTACGAGCAACAGGGTTTGCCCAGTGAAGAAGTGACAGTTGCAGAGGTGTTGCGCGAGCGTGGCTATTACACGGCTCACATTGGTAAGTGGCATTTGGGCCGGGCAGTGGGCTCCAGGCCCAATGATCAGGGTTTTGATGACAGTCTTCTGATGGCCAGTGGCTTTTACCTGCCAGAAGATGACCCCAATGTGATAAATGCCAAACTGGATTTCGACCCAATCGATAAATTCCTGTGGGCACGGATGGACTATGCCAGCTCGTTTAATAACGGTGCCGGTGATGATCGTTTCAGGCCCGGTGGTTATCTCACTGATTACTGGACGGATGAATCAATCAAAGTGATCAAGGCCAATAAAAACAGGCCCTTCTTTTTGTACCTTGCCCACTGGGGTACGCATACTCCCCTGCAGGCTACTCGAGAAGATTACGAGGCGGTTGGCGATATAAAGCCTCATCGTTTGCGTGTATACGCAGCAATGATTCGGGCACTGGACCGCAGCGTCAGTCGTATTGTGGCGGCCCTGGAAGAGGAGGGTTTGGCTGACAATACTCTCGTGATGTTCACCAGCGACAACGGTGGCCCTGGTTATATTGGTCTGCCGGACATCAACGCCCCTTACCGTGGCTGGAAGCTGACGAACTTCGAAGGCGGGCTGCGCGTTCCTATGTTTATTAAGTGGCCCTCGCGTATTGCCCCCGGTACCGAGATCGATACTCCGGTCGCCCATATCGATGTGATGCCGACTATGGCTGCGGCAGCGCAAGCTGCAAGCCCGGAGGGAGTTGTTATTGATGGTCAAAACCTGCTGCCGCTGACGACTGGCGCGGGTGAGGAGACGTGGTCTCGCGACACTCTGTTCTGGCAGAGCGGCTATTACCGCGTGGTACGCCACGGGGACTGGAAGTTACAAATATCCGATCGCCTTGAGAAAAGCTGGCTGTACGATCTGGCCGCGGATCCAACCGAGCAGAATAACCTGGCGCAAACTCACCCAGACGAACTTGCGGAGCTAAGCGCACTGCTGGATGAGCACGCGGCTTCCGCACGGGCACCACTCTATCCGTATGTGGTTGAAATGCCCGTTGCCGTAGATAAAACGCTGGCCGAATTTTTCGAAGATGGTGATGAGTACATCTATTGGCCTAACTAGTGCCCATTCGAAAAGGCATACGCACGATCTGACGGCTTTCAGTATTCGCCGGGTGCTCCCGGCGCTCCCGTTTTAGAACTTGTAATCGATGGGCGTATGTATATCAACTTGGCGGAACTATCGTCAACAAGGCCCATGTGCTGAGCTTGCCTGGGACGATCTAATGAGTGGCCGTTGGCCAAAGCATTACCAATTTCTGTTCACTGGCTTGACCCAAAATAGTACGATGAGAATTAGTACAAAAACGATGTAATCTGCAATTCCGCCTAAGGAGGTTAGTTGTGAGAGAATCATAGAGCCAGCGAGGTAGATTCCCGCCCAAAGCCAGCCACGTCGTTTATCCTTGCTCGTAAGCTGATAGATTGCGCATGCAAAAAAGACCGTCATCAGTCCCACGAACAACCTCGCGTGCCTATTTTGATAGGGTAATTTATCATGTACTCAGCATAGTAGCATTTGGAACTCCCTGACATTAATTGATGTCTGAACTCAGAGAGAAAATAGAGGTAAGTAGTGGTGTCAAAAGACGGAAGTTTCAGAGTCTATTTGTTGGCAGTGTGCTTTGTATCGGTGGTTTGTGTGGCGATTACTTCTGGTTTGGGTCTGTACAGCCTGCTCAAACTGGCAGCGCCGGAGCTTACCCTGGATACCCATTCCCACAACGCCCACCAGTCGCTGGAAAACTTTAAGAAGTCACATTATTATGCAGGCCATTTTAATTCCCAGGCGTTTTTTGTTCCCGGGCCGATGGGCGTAGCGGGAGCCATGCCCATGCGACAGGCCGAGCTATTGCGAAACGGCGAAACCAGGGCTGATAAGCCACAGCTACCCGACGACGAGATAGAGCTGTTGAGACAAAAAAGCTACGAAACGCTTATCGGCAATCATCAGCGTAACGCTTTGCAGGAGTTATTCCGCAAGGGCATTGTATTGTTGGTTGCTGGCATCTTGCTGCTGGTTCACTGGCGACCGTTCCAGAATTACGACAATCATACCGCCTGAAGAGATATTCCAATGTCTGACACCCATATACTCTATGCGATTACCCACTCCCTTTACTCCGGCAGGGCGAGATCTTACCTGATCAAAAGGGGCATCCCCTTTCGCGAGCTTTCTACCGGGCACGAAAGCTTCAAGGCGGAGGTGCTCCCAAAGGGTAAGCTGCCAACTATTCCGACACTGGTGACGCATGACGGCGAGGTAATTCGAGATGGCGCTGCCATTATTGAACATTTCGAGGTCGCCGACGGAAGACCCTGCAGGCCCCCCGGGCCTCGTCAGCAAATTGTCAGCGCCTTGTTCGATGTTATCGGTACTGACGGTTTACTGCGTCCCGCTATGCACTATCGCTGGAACTTTCCCGAGGATAATCTCGAATTCGAGCGTTATCATTTTTTTCATTCCCAGCGCGATACACCGCAACGGGAAGATAAAACAGAGTACATGATGGGAAAGATGCGCAGTGTGGCGCAGATATGGGGTGTGGCCGAAGATACGGTGAGCCTTGTGGAAAGCCTGTATCTGGACTACCTGGATGCGCTTAGTACACATTTTGAGATATACCCATACTTGTTGGGGTGGCGTCCCTGCATTGGCGACTTCGGATTGATCGCACCTATGTACGCTCACCTCGGGCGCGATCCTTACCCTGCACGGCTGATGCAACAGAGAGCTGTGACTGTTTACCGTTGGGTGGAACGGATGAATCGCGCCGACCAGGACGCCCCCGAGTTTTTCGACGCCGGAACCGATTTTCTGGCCGGTGATGAAATTCCCGACAGCCTGGTGGCTGTACTAAAGGTGATCGCGGAAGATTTCATACCGGAAACACGGGCTGCGGCAGACGCTTGTAATGAGTGGCTGGATCATAATCAGCCGGATGCAAAGGCACCGGCTGAACGCATGCTTGGGACGTGCGAGTTCAAGGTGCGTGGGCAGGTGATAAAGACAGTAACCCAGCCCTATCGCTTTTTACTCTTACAGCGCGTACAGGACATTTATTTGGCACTACAAGCGGATGGGCAAGCTGTGGTCGATACGTTGCTCGCCGATTGCGGTATGAGTGAAATACTCAACATCAAGCTGAGCCGTCGCCTGGCGCAGGTAGACAATCTCGAAGTCTGGCAGTAGTTATCTGCAGTTCTTCTTTCTTCGTCAAGAATCGAGAGAGCGATTGTTACTGCGAGCTGTTTGACTTCGTACAACATGTGCTCTCTATCTAGATTTTTCATTTCCCAATTAAAGATGTCATTAATTATGCCATAAACAATTGGCAGATATTATGTTAATATAGAGAAAAATACAGTTCAGGTACACGCAACATAGCAAGGAATTGGCCAGGCCGATGGAATATAAACGCACGCCCGATGAACGCTTCGAAAACCTCGAGGATTACCCCTTCAAGCCAAATTATCTGCAGATAGCTGACACGGAAGATGGCGAACTGCGCCTGCATTACCTCGACGAGGGTCCGGCTGATGGTCCTCTCGTATTGCTGATGCACGGCCAGCCGGTCTGGTCCTATTTGTATCGCTATATGATCCCGCTGCTAGTTGAAGAGGGTTTTCGTTGTATCGTTCCGGACCTTATTGGTTTTGGCCGCTCTGATAAGCCGACCCGCACCGAGGACTACACCTACGCCCGGCATATTGCCTGGATGAGCGAGTGGCTAACTTCTCTCGACCTCTCCGACATCACCCTATTTTGCCAGGATTGGGGCAGCCTCATTGGTTTACGTCTCGTTACCGCTTTTCCAGAGCGCTTTTCTCGTGTTGTACTGTCAAATGGCGGTATGCCGACAGGTATGGTTCCAGTTGAGTACACGGACTTTCTGAAAGATGCCTACAAGACATTACCGGTAGTCAAGGCAGAAGAGTTGGGTGATCGCTTTCGCGACAAGTCTGGCATCCCGGGTTTTCTTTACTGGCGTAAATTCTGCGCCGAGAGTCCCGATCTCGAAATTGGCAGTCTGGTTGCACTCACATCCACCAGTCCATTGTCAGCTGATGAAGAGGGCGCTTATCGAGCGCCGTTCCCCGATCAGAGTTACATGGCGGGCGCTCGCCGCTTCCCCGGTCTGGTCCCTGTTTTCCAGGACGATGCAGAGGTGGAGGAAAATAAAGTCGCGTGGGAGGTGCTACGCAAGTTCGACAAACCCTTTATGTTGGCCTTTTCAGATAAAGATCCGGTAACCGCTGGTGGTGATCAGAAATTTCTCGATGAAGTGCCAGGCTGCCGGGGCGTGGCTCACCGCACCATTGAAAATGCAGGGCACTTTGTTCAGCAGGATGCGCCGCGGGACTGCGTACAGGCTCTACTGGATATTACTGGCCGGTCCTGACATCGGCATACAAACATTGGTTTGTGCTGCTTACAGTCCCTTACTCGTCTGGATAATCTGTTTGGATCCGGCTGGTAGTGAAAAAGCTGTGCCATCCTGACCAACGGTGTAGTTGTCAAAAATATCCCCTGCACCATCCAGGAATAAAGCTTCTTGTCCGGGGAATACGATCGGCGGCACGATGTGGTAATACAACAGATGGCCCACGCCGGCGTCCCGGGCTGTTTCAGCCGCTTCCACCGGGCTGGTGTGGTAGTCCAAAATATCGTACGTAACCTTGATCATCACTTCATTGCCGACCTTTTGCGCGGCTTCGTGCATCATCATTACCAGGTTGGGTGCCAGCGCTTCGTGTACCAGCAGGTCCACACCTTTTGCGAATTTTTCTATGTTGGGCAGCTTTACTGTGTCCCCAGTAATAAGCAGTGAGCGACCCTTGTAGGTGAAGCGATACCCGACGGCGGGTTTGATGGGGGCGTGCCCAACAGCCAGCGCCTCGACTTTAAGGTCGCCGTCGTCGATCAGGGTTTGCAGTTCACCTAAGGCTGGTTGCACGAAGGGCTTTGCCACCATGCCGGCGCCGCTGACCGGAGTCACTGTGTCACCGTGGTGAGCGTGGCGGTAGCCCACGTCCAACTCATAGGCTGTGTTGAAACCATTGACGACCGTGCTCACCCCTGTTGGACCGTAGACCGGTAATGGTTGTGCATTGGCAGCGCTGACCCAGCGTATGGTCGCTAACTCACCCAGACCGTCTATGTGGTCCGAATGAAAATGAGTGAGAAATACCGCTTCAACATTGCCCGGAAGATAGCCCATCCTGCCAAGATTTCGCAGCCCATCGGTGCCAGCGTCAACCACGAACAGCCGCTCGCCGGCGATAACCGCGACGCAAGGGCCGGACGCATTCGGTGCAGGCATCGGTCCACCGGCGCCGCAGAGTGCCAGGTGCAGGCCATCGACCAAATCGTCCATAGCGTCACTGCCCATGCGGGTTTCCAAACCCTTGGTCATGACGCGTTCGGCGATGGATGCTCTCTGGCTGTAGGTCACTATGCCTACGAGGGCGACAATAGCCATGGCAATGGTAATTTTTTTCATGTCGATACCCCGAGTATCAATGTTGTAGTTTATGTGCCGATGACAAGGTGCGTTATGGCGGCGATAAGCGAGATGGCCAGAGGCACCACAATGCGAGGCCCCCCAAACATAAGCCAGGGCGATGCGGGAAAGGCGAAGGTTTTTTCCAGAGACTCCAGTTTGAGGTGGTGATGCTCGCTGCCGATTGTAGCTGGCAAAATATCCATCAAATCGCGCCGACTGCGGTAGCGGATCATGCCTGTAGCGCCCCAATCATCGCTGTGATCACAGGCGACATTCTCGACATTGCCGCTGGCGGCGTAGGCAATCATGACCGGATGTCCCGCCTTACGCAGCAGCGCACCCAGGAAAACCTTCTGATAGGCAGTGAGTTTTTGGCGTGATTCCGCGATCGGCTGTTTCAGGTGCAGCAGATTGACCATAACAAAGTCCTTGCCGTCGTCATTGAGGAAGAAATGACGTAGGCTCTCTCGCTGTTTTTCGGTCCCAAAGCTCTGGGTCTGGAAAAGGCGCATGATATTTTCGACTTCTACAGGAGTTATTTTCTTTTTGAAACCGACATACCACCACCAGAACAGGGCGTAGATCAAGCCGGCGAGACTCCAGATTGCGATTGGGGCCATACAGTTCCTATTCAATATATCTATTTAATTTGACCTTCATATTCACATAATGGCATTATATATGTCAATAAATTCCCCGCTGGAGTAACTACATGCCTTCAACCAAACCTCTGCGACTAATCGGTGGAACCGCTTCTCCATATACCCAAAAGATGATCGCTTTGCTGCGCTATCGGCGTATCCCCTACGCGATTAGCTGGGGAGATCCGGGAGGTGAAATAGATAAGCTCGGAGGCAGCCTGGATGCACTCGAGATAGAAAAGCCGAAACCGACTTTCATGCCAACATTTTTATTCGAGGATGATGAAGGTAAGGTTCAAGCCGTCTGTGACTCCACGCCGATCATACGACGACTGGAGGGTATGTATAGCGATCGCTCAGTACTGCCGGATGATCCCGCGCTGGCATTTATCGACTACCTGATTGAGGATTTTTCCGACGAGTGGTGTACCAAGTACATGTTCCACTATCGCTGGTACCCCGAGGTGGACGCTGACAACGCAGGGACGCTGCTGCCACTGGGTTTTGACGTGAGTATGCCAGACGAAGAATTGATGAAGATGAAAGGCTGGGTCACTGACCGGCAGGTCGATCGCCTCTATGTTGTCGGTTCCAACGACACGACGGCAGCGACTATCGACGCAAGTTACCGTCGCTTTCTGACCGCCATGGAGAGCCATCTTGCCAGTCAGAACTTTATGTTGGGTGGCCGTCCAGCGGCTGGCGATTTTGGTTTGTATGGACAGCTAACCCAGCTTGTAGGTTTTGACCCTACCCCCAGAGAGATTGCCCATGAGGTGTCTTTGCGCACGGTGGCCTGGGTAGACCATATGCGTGACCAGTCTGGTATAGAACCGAAGGAAAGTGATTGGGTACCGGTGGAGGAACAGCCAGAGAGTCTACGCAGCTTGTTGGCGGAAATAGGCCGGGTGTATGCTCCCGCGCAGTTGGCCAATTTAAAGGCGGTGCAGGCCGGAGAGAGAACATGGGAAGCGGAAATCGATGGCGCCTCGTGGTCCCAGCAGACTTTTCCCTATCAGGCCAAGTGCCTGCGTTGGACTAATGAACTGTATCAAGCACTCAGCTCTCCCGACCGTGCAAAGGTGGATACCTTGATAGCGGAAACCGGTATCGAGTCGATGCTGTTTAATAACTGAAATATAACGTGAGTTAACGGAGAGTTACAGTGAGCGTTAAACCGATTCATAACCGGGTCACGGCAATGACCGGTACCGACTACCCCATTATCCAGGCACCCATGGGCTGGATTGCCCGGGCGCAGCTGGCCTCCGCGGTCAGTAATGCGGGTGGCATGGGCATAATCGAAACCTCCTCTGGAGAGTTCGACAATATAAAAGCTGAAATAGTGAAAATGCGTGAACTGACGGATAAACCCTTCGGCATGAACGTGGCTCTTTCCTATGTGAAGGGCACTAATGTTATTGAGTTTGTCATTGAGCAGGGTATCAAATTTGTCACTACCTCCTCGGGTAGCCCAAAGGTATGCACCGAGGCGTTTCAGCAGGCGGGCATCAAAGTGTTTCATGTGGTACCCACCCTGGATATGGCGCTCAAGGCGCTTGATGCTGGCGTGGATGGGCTCATCGTTGAAGGCGGTGAGGGGGGTGGATTCAAGAACCCCAGCCCCGTATCTACCATGGTCTTGCTCCCCCTTATTCGAACCCGAACCGATGTACCGATTATCGCTGCCGGTGGTATTTCCGACGGGCTGTCCATGGCCGGTGCCTTCGCCATGGGTGCGGAGGGTGTGCAGATGGGTACACGCATGCTCTCTTGCGCCGAGTCACCGGTACACGATAATTGGAAGCAGGCAGTGGTAGCGGCAAAGGAAACCGATACTGTGTTCCTTAATCAGGAGTCGAGACCGGCGTTGCGCGCATTGCGAACTGCGCGCACGGTCGCGCTGGCCCCCATGGGTAAAATCAACATGATGGAGAATATGGCCAATCTGCAGGAGCTTTATTTCGGTGGCGATATGGAAGCCGCCATTCCCCTCTCCGGGCAGGTGGCCGGCCGTATTGATTCGATCATGACTGCTCAGGATATAGTCGAAGAGACGATGTCAGGCTTTTACGAAAATATGTATCGATTGGCTGGGCAGTATTTGGACGCTAAATAGGCGTGTGAAATGGGCTTTGAAAGCTTGCATCATAATGACGCCATTGCTGACAAAGCACGGATAACCCCGCGCACCTCGGCGAGGCCCTTTAGTCGACCGATTCCTGAATAACCGGGGTTCACCACTTTACCAATATCGTCCATCATTAGATGACCGTGATCGGGCCGGATAAAGATCTCCGTAGTGGTGCCGTTATCGGTTTGTGGGCTTTGCTCTTTCCGCCGGTTGCGTTCTTCTGTCAATAACTCGCGGATAACGCTGACCATATCGATATCACTGTCCAAATGGTTGGCTTCGTGAAAAGAACGCTGCTCATCGGCGTCGCGACTCACGCCACGTAAGTGTGCAAAGTGAATTCGAGAACCGAATCGACGCGCCATGCTCGGTAAATCATTGTCGGGGCGACTACCATAGGTGCCAACACATAGCGTAATACCGTTTGCGGGGCTGGGTTGGTCGGCAAACAGTCTGTCTAAATCTTCTGCGGTGCAGACGACCCTCGGGAGTCCGAGCATATCTTGTGGTGGATCATCCGGGTGAATGGCCAGTTTCACACCGAGTGCCTCGGCTTTGGGCAGTACCTGGGCGAGAAAGGCATAAAGGTTATTGCGGAACTCATCGCGATCGATATCTTGGTATTGCGCAAGGGCTTTCTTGAAGTCTTCGAGGGTGTAGCTTTCGGTCATTTTTCCCGGTAGGCCGGCAATAATATTTTGTGTAAGCTGGTCGCGTTCCACGCCAGACATCTGTTGGAAAATAGTCTGGGCTTCAGAAATTTCTGATTCAGAGTAGTCCTTTTCAGCGTTCGCTCTTGCCAGGATAAATAGGTCAAATGCGGCGAACTTTTTCTGATCAAAGCGCAGTGCATATGCACCGTTGCTCAAGCGATACTCCAAATCTGTGCGGGTCCAATCGATTATCGGCATAAAGTTGTAGCAAATGATTTTGATTCCGCATCGCGCAAGGTTTTCCATTGAGGCGATCCAGCTATCAACGTAGACCTGGCATCCGTCTCGACCGAGCTTAATATCTTCGTGTACGGGAATACTCTCAACAACAGACCAAACCAGCGGGCTACGCTCATTATTACCCGATTCAATCAGACCTTTGTGTACATTGATGTCATCTATCGACCATATTTCGCCAGTCGGCACTTGGTGGAGTGCGCTGACGATGTCGGTGGCGCCAGTTTGCCTGACGTCGTCGATGGTGACCGGATCATTGGGGCCAAACCATCGCCAAGACTCGCGCATGGGTCGTATCCTTTTGTAGTGACAAAAATGGGTGTGCTTTACCTACGCAAATAATCGTTCATAAGCGGGTGCAGTTCAACAATTAGCGTGAAACCCTGAATACAGGCCGCCTACCTATGATAAGCTATTCGCTCAATATCGAGACAACAGCTATAGCATGCGGCGTCATTTCAACCATAAAGCTCCCATTACCAGGTTCTCACTGGTGTTGGCTGTGCTCGCCATTTTTGCAGTTGCGACGCTCGAAACTATAGAGCTTAGCCACCAACACCTGGCTGGTGACGTTGCCGACAATTGCATGATGTGCAAGGTTGATAGTGGCGCCAAGGCGCTGTCGAGCACCACTGTTCTGCCCCTCGCCCGCACGCAAACAGTGTTAATGGTTTCGCCCACCACGGCCATTTTCATCAATTTTGTCCCTTATCACCAAGCCAGGGCTCCTCCCATCTATTCCTGAATAAGTATTTCCCCCACTTTTATTCTGGAATAGATCTATGAAAAGACTAATACCTATTGCGTTGGTGGCAATCAGCGCAAATGCAGTGCCCGCAAATCCTCCGATGGAACATGTGCTGGTATCCGTACCGCTGCACAAGAAAGTAGCCAAAACAGCACTACCTGTTACCGTACTCAGTGATGAAGAACTGCGTCGAGCAGCGGGTGCGACTATCGGTGACACGCTGTCAAACTCACCGGGTCTGGCCAATGCCAGCTTTGGTCCAGGCGTTGGCCAGCCAGTGATTCGGGGCCAGTCTGGTCCGCGAGTCACGGTTTTACAAAACGGCACCAACAGCGCCGATGCCTCCAACGTCAGCGCGGATCACGCGGCCTCCGTAGAACCCTTACTCGCAGACAGCGTAGAAGTACTCAGAGGTCCGGCTACTTTACTGTACGGTGGCGGCGCCATCGGTGGCGTGGTCAATGTGTTGGATAACCGTATTCCAATTGCTGCTCCAGAGCGGTTGCAGGGTGGGGCTGAGTACCGTCACAATACTGCCTCGTCTGGCGATACTGCGGTGGGCCGCTTGGAGGGCGGCAATGGTACATTCGCTTTTCATCTCGACGGATTGCGTCGCGTTTGGGGCAATCTTGAAATTCCTGGTGATGGTATCCGCGAA
>JBLHKV010000085.1:0-13662 GCA_047618115.1 Halieaceae bacterium
TGTTGCCGAGCCAGTCGGTATTACACCGGAAAAACCATTCGTTGAAATAAAACACGCTGGCAAGCTAGTGCGAATAGAGCGTAATCAAGACAACAAAAACACGGTCAAACCGGACTACGCACTCACTTCCAGGCCCTGCCCACCATTTTGTATCCGCCCAATCAAACTGGCACCCGGCGTTGAAACGATAGGTGAACTGGAAATGCTGGACTACCTGGCGGCGGCAAATTTGGCCGACAGTCAGCTCCTGGTTATCGACTCCAGAACGCCCGATTGGGTGGCCAAGGGTACTATCCCGGGATCGATCAATATTCCCTGGACCCTGCTCAAGGAAGACACCTCCGACCCGCTGACCATAGCCGGTATACTCACCGATCGCTTTGGCGCAGTCTTCAATGATGATCTATGGGACTTCAGCAATGCCAAGACCCTGGTCATGTTTTGTAACGGAATGTGGTGCGGCCAATCCCCACGCAACATTTTGACCTTGCTGAAATTCGGATACCCTGCCCATAAAATCAAGTGGTACCGGGGCGGTATGCAGGACTGGGAAATTCTGGGCCTGACCACGGTTAAGTGAGCTACCTGATTTACCCATCTGCCCGTAACAGTGCCCCAAAATTAGCGAAACCGCCTTACCTCAATGAAAAAAGGCGCCCTAAGGCGCCTTTGAGAGTTAGCTTACCAGGCTATTCAAACTTCTGCCTGAAGCGTATACCAATAGTGCGTGGGCGGTTACTGGTAATACGCTGGTCGTAAGTCGCGCCGTTAATGAACACTTCGCCGCGCTCATCAGACACGTTCTTAACAAACAGCTCAGCCGACCAGCTTTCTGTGTCGACACCAAATGCCAGGTGACCAACCGCATAACTATCATGCTTCTTCCTGGTGCGTGTCACGGGATCGATATCATACAACAAGTTATATGACTCTCCAGTGGAGGTAAATGAGCCCTGTATGAATGCATCCATACCCATCGCCTGGAAGTTATAGCGCGAAGACAGACTCCACTTCACATCAGGTACCCGCGGCAGCTCGTTGCCAGACTGGGCCGTTATGATTCCGGCAGCCTCGTCAGCTTCACTCAGGTAGTAGTCCTGGGTGAGTTTCGAATCGTTATAGGACAAGCCAAAGTTTACATCCCAGTTATCGCTGATAAGGAATGTACCATCGATATCGATACCGTCACTCTCAGCAGTACCCACATTATCGGTGAGCGTGAGCACAGACACTGAGGTATCAATCTTAGACAACTGGAAGTCATCCCAATCCTGGGTATAGACCGCGGCGTTAAACCGCATGCGGCCATCCATGAATTCGCCCTTCATACCAAATTCATAGCTGGTAAGAATATCTGCGTCATAGGCACCTTCGATGGCGGTTACACTTAAGCGGTTGAGTCCACCAGGACGATAGCCCTCCGACCAGGTACCGTAAACCATCACATCATCGTTAATGTTGTAGGAAATGTTGAACTTGCCGACGCTGTCCGATTCGGAAATCACCAGATCATTATTGATCTCGGGATTACCCCGAGGACCGTATCGACTGGGCCACCAGACCGTCCCGGAAAAACCAACCAGCGATGACTCAAAGTCAAACTCCCGATGGCTGTACGACACACTCAAATCTTCGGTGATATCAAAAGCGATTTCTCCAAAGTACGCGGTTTCCTCGTTCCCTCTCAACTGGTTTGTCGTCCAGTAGATGTCAGGCGGCTCGACGTAGGCAGGTGTACCCGCGCCGGTGGATTCGGGCGTGATCTCCGCCAGTCCAAGCACGTGCCAATCAAGATCAAAATCGTGGCTCGCTTCCTCATAGAAAACGCCGACAATCCAGCGTAGACGCTGGTCCTGATCAGAGGTCAGACGTAGCTCATGGTTTTCTCGTTTCCACTCCTGATCACCCGTGTAGAGCAGCGTGGGGTCCGCGCACATGGCGAAGTAGGCTACGTAGCAAGAGTAATACTTACTTACATAACCAGGCGACCCGTTACTGACGTCTGAATACAAGGAGTAGTCGGCTTGCTGCTGGCTTTCTCGATCGAGATCGGAATAGGCGTATGTCAGCGACATTCCAGCGATTTTACCTTCGACGAGTAAGGATATTTGTGTCCACTCGTCATTATTGGTATCGGGCTGGAAACGGGTTACTTCTAGGTCGCCAACATCTGTTGGATCGTGGTCCCAGACTCCCTGGGACTCCAACTCCTGTCGCATGAGTCCAGCGGTAACCGTCCAGTCTTCGTTCAGGTCAACGCGCAAGGCAGCGCGGCCACCAACTGTTTCCGCTTCGTTGAAGTCGTCCTCGACATAGGCGGCGTTATCAATCGTGATGTCCTGGCTGATAGCAACCAGGTCCGCGTTGGCGCCATAACCCGTCTGCCAGCCATCCCGAATCGGAGACAGATCAAATGTGTGAGTGCCAGCTACGTTATCAATATAACCAGCCTCATCTTTACGCCAGCCCACCAAGCGAAGTGCGGCATTATCGCCAATCGGAATATTGACAAAACCCTCGATGACATTACCGGTTTCACCCTCGTTTACCGAGTTAAATTCCACGTCATAACCGGCTGAGAAAACGCCTGGTTCTGGTTTATTAGTGATGATCCTGATCGCACCGGCCTGGGCGTTGGCGCCAAACAATGTGCCCTGGGGTCCGGCCAGAGTTTCAATCCGGGCAATATCATATATATGGGGATTCATAAAAGAACCCACCGCGGTCACCGGTTGTTCGTCCATGTAAAGCGCCACATTGGGAGAAGCTCCGAGCAGGCTTTCACCGCCGCTGGAAATACCGCGCATGTACACATTACCGGTACCTGGCCCAAGGGTGACGTAATTGACGGAGGGAATCAGGTGGGCGAAATCCTCTAGATCCCCCACACCATTGTTTTCCAGTTGTGTCGCACCCAATACGTCAATAGTGATCGGTACGTCCTGGATACTCATGTCCCGCCGGGTCGCGGTAACAATAACTTCTTCCAGAGACATTGGTGTCTGTTGGGCCTGAACGGGCATTCCTACCGTCGCACCCAGCGCAATCGCGGCCGCGATCGGCTTTATAACAAAATGTTGCCTGAGTTTTCCTGTGGATCTCATATGCGTGACCTTTTTTTTCATCGTGTTGTTATATTGTCGTATACAGCAGGAGTAACTACCCCACCGCCTTATATTTTTAGCACAACCATGGAGACAATGTAACCCAACTTTTGGGTAATAGTTTTAATGTGGACGCCTGGTATAGCACTGACTACCATGCTGAACGGCCAGAAATTTCCGTCGCTGATCGTTCAGAGGCTATCTTGCGAGACAATCAGCGGGCGCAACTCGCTGCGCATGGGGCCCAGGTGCCTATCAAAGTGGCGCCACTGCTCGACGGCCGACGTGTAGATAGGCTGTCTCACCTGCTCGGAGCTGGCCGTATGAACTGCTCGCTTGGTGCTGTAAAAGGTAAGACAACTCTCCTCGAAGGGTAATCCACAGTAATCCAGGATCCGACGCACCTCGGTCTCCGTGTCGGTGATAACCCGCTCATAGTTCACTCGCAACACCTTGCCAGGTAATATGTCGTCCCAGTGATCCATCAGCTCGGTATAGTCCCGGTAGTAGCAGGCCATGTCGGTCTGGCTGTAAGTAAATGTCTGGCCCGCCTCAAATAGTTGTTTAAAGCCGCTGAAACAGCTGGCCATAGGGTGGCGACGCGAATCGATGATTTTCGCATTCGGGAGGATGGTACTAATCAGCGCCACGTGCTCGAAGTTGTTGGGCATCTTGTCGATAAAGTATGGGGCTCCGCGGCGTTGGACGCGGGTACGTTCGAGATATTCCTCGCCCAACTCTCTGCAGTCGTTTTCGCTCAGGTCCAACAGGGCGCCCGGATAGAGCGACTCGTCAACCTTGTTTTTCTTGCCACCCAGTCGACGGGCAATAGAGATCATCTCTCGCAGCTCCGAGGTGCCATCCACCAGAGAGTGACTCGCCAAAATTTGCTCCAGCAAGGTGGAACCGGATCGTGGCAACCCCACAATAAATATAGGGTCGGGAGCTTCACAGCCGTATCCAGCTTTGTTTTGAATCAACTCGGGCGTGCAGGTAGTGATAAGAGCCTGAACAGCGGCGTGGTTGTCCTCCGCGCTGTAGCCCTCCTCCTTACATTTGGCCGCATTACCGAGCTCGTAATAGCGAAAAGACTCGTCAAACTGTTCGAGGTCTTCCAGCGCCTTGCCGAGTGCAAAACACAGGTGGTAATAATCCCTGGGACTGTTTTGTTCAGCGGCGATCGCCGTACGCATCTGCTCTATCTCATCTGATTCAAAGCGGAAGGTTTTAAGGTTGGCGAGGTTCCAGTAGGCATCACCATAGCGGGATTCGATGGCGATGGCCCGGCGGTATGCAGCGATCGCGTCTTCAAGGCGCCCCAGAGTTTTCAACGTGTGACCGTGGTTGTTTTGCATTTGCGCGAAATGCGGCATGCGGCCGGCCAATCGCCCGTAGCGTTGTTCGGCCTCCTCATAGGCGCCGATCATAATCTGAATGGATGCGGCCAACATGCTGTGAGACGGATTTTCCGGTTCGACCTTTTCCAGGTAGTCAATCTCGGCGAGCGCTTGCTCGTACTTCTGGGCCTGGCTCAGGGCGTTGGCATAGGTATTCCTCGCCAGATGGTAGTCAGGTGCCATCTCAAGGCACTGTTTCAGCAGTATTTCGGGGTCTCCGCGCACGCCCAGTTTGAGTCCAATTTCAGCCAACAAGCGAATGACCGAGACATCCACCGGAAATCGTTGCAGATAGTCCCGGCATATACCCTCGGCCATGCCATATTGCTCCTGACTGATCAGGTCCAATGCTTTGAGTATGCCCGGGTGGGTATGAGTGGCCGCCATTGCATTGCGAAAGGCTTGTTCAGCCTCCTCATCCGCGTCACCTCCACGGTAAAGTAACTCGCCCAATTTGTGCCAACTTCCCGCGAGTTTAGGGTCAATCTCAACCGCAGCGCGGAAAGCCTTGATTGCCGCATCGACCCGACGCAGCGCGTACAGTGACAAACCGAGCTCCTGATGCACACTGGCTACACCCCGGGTCCCCGCTGCCAATCGTCCGAGGACAGCCACCGCCTCTTCGTGCCGACCGAGGTTGCGCAGGGCAATACCTTTGAGGAGATGAGTCTTGGCGTCCGCGGCGTGCACCTCGAGTATCGCCTCGATCTGGGTTAGGGCCAGCTCGAACTCCTGCGCTTTGAGCATTTCCTGAGTCTGGGCGATTGCTTGTTGGTAAACGCCGCTGGAGGTTTCGGTCATAGCTTTGATTCATCTCGTAACAAGGTGTGAAGTTTACATGGGTGGGAATTCTAGGGACAGCTTACTGTGTGGCCCAGAATTGAAGGGGCATCTTGACCGGTAAGCGGGCGCAAACTGATATAGGCCTTTCAGTCGCTCCCGGGGTGCCGTATATGGTCTCCTCCCATATTGCGTATTTTGCGTATTTTGTATTTTGGGGACAGTTTACTTAATTAATTTTGGGGACAGTTTACTTAATTATTTAGATTTCATAGAAGTTGAAATCTAAATAATTAAGTAAACTGTCCCCAAAATTAATTAAGTAAACTGTCCCCAAAATTAGTTGACCACGGTCTGCAGCTGCTCACCCAAGGCCACCAGCCTCAGTTCACCGCCCACCAGTTGGATATGATGGATGGAGCAATTCGCCGGCATCGTCGAGGTCACCGCATCGCTGCCCTCGATGGCACCTAGCACCGCATTAATCAACACAAAATGAGTAAACACGACCGTTGGTTGCGTCAACTGCTGCAGCGCATGCAAGGCGCTACTGCGCCAGTTGAGTAGCAAGTCTTCTTGCTGTGCCCAGTTGCCTTCCATTACTTCACGCAACCACTGGCGTCGATCAACCGCTTCGGGAGGCGTTGGAATCTCACCGAAAGCCTCGACCACCCTGGACTGTTCGCCGTTTACCCGTTCAAAAGCTGCAGCGGTTTCCCGCGCGCGGGCCAGTGGACTGGTCACCGGGTCCAGCGGTAAACGCTCGATGAGTGTACTCGCTGCCGCTATGGCCTGTTCGCGGCCCAGCGCACTTAAGCCCGGATCCTTTGCTTCACCCCAAGCCGCCTCGGCTTCACCGTGTCGAACTAGATATATATCGATAGATTCAGTCATGGGCTTAGCGGTAGCTCACCAGGTTTTCACCGGACTTTTCACCCAGTGCGGCCAGACAGGAATGATCATTGTAATACTGCAGTGCGACGTCGTCACCGTTATAGACGAGACGGGTTACCGAACAATTAATCATGGGTTCGAACAACTGATAGCAACCGGTACCCGGTAAACCCAGGACCTGATGCGCCAATGTCGCAATGGTACCGCCGGAGGTAAACAGACCCAGGCTCTTCCCTCGCCCATAGTCCGCCATGAGTTCGCTGAGGCCAGCCCAGGCGTTAGCGGAGTAACTAGCCCATGACTCAACCCCGGGTAGCTCCAGATCTGTGGTAACCCAGAACTGGAATACCTTGCGCAAGACCAGCTGATAGGAACGGCTGTCGTGAAAAGCCTTTTCCATCAGCGCTGGTATTTCCGGGTTCTGATCGGTCAATAGAGGCACGATCGCCTTGAACTGGGCTTCGTTGTCGACCTCATTAAAACGCGGATCGATACGTTCTGGCTTCCGCCCTGTCGCCAGCTCAGCGGTATCGCGCTGTCGCTCCAAATCGCCGGAGATCACTGCATCAAACTCGATGCCGGTACTGCTTAAAAAACCACCCAGAACCGAGGCCTGGCGGCGACCCAAGTCGGACAAGCGGTCGTAGTTGTCCGTGCCGAAGGAGGCCTGACCGTGACGAATTAAATAAATGGATGACAATTGAAAACCTCTACTGTTATGTATCTTATAGGTAAGGGCAAATACCTACCCCTGGCAACGTTAGACATTACGTGCAAACCGCTCGCGCTGTCGATAGGGATAAAAATCGTCGACATAGCCCTCGTGAATTCGATTTTGCAGGTGCTGCCAGAACCGGGCATCGTATATATCGCTGTGAACCTGGTCAAAAGCTGCACGGGCGCGTTGATTTCCCGAAAAAAACAGCCTGAATTCCTCGGGGAAAATATCGTTAGGACCAACGCTATACCAGGGCTCACTGGCAAACTCCTCTTCCTCGGTACGCGGCTCTGGGATCTTTCGAAAATTACATTGGGTCAAAGGACAAAGCTCGTCGTAGTCATAAAACACCACGCGACCATGCCGGGTTACTCCAAAATTTTTCAGCAACATATCTCCGGGAAAAATATTGGCGCTGGCCAGCTCCTTGATAGCGTTACCGTACTCATCCATCACCTGGGTTATCTGCTGGTCGCTGGCATGCTGCAAATAGAGGTTGAGGGGGTCCATACGTCGCTCGACGTAAACGTGTTTAATGATCAACGCCTTACCGTGTTCTTCTATCACCGACGGTGCGACCCGCCTTAACTCCTCCATCAGCTGTTCGGAAAACCGCTCCCGGGCAAAGGCGAGATTGGTAAATTCCTGGGTGTCGGCCATACGCCCAGCGCGGTCGGCACGCTTGACCACATTATATTTATCCATAACCTGCTGTCGGGTCATATCCTTGGGCGGCGTAAACTTGTCCTTGATGATTTTGAAAACAAAGTCGTAGGAAGGCAGGGTGAATACAGACATCACCATACCCTTGATGCCCGGTGCTATCTCAAACTGATCAGTGGTGCTTTGCATGTGTCGATACGCACAGCGGTGATAATAAGTTTTTCCGTGTTTGTTAAAACCAATGGCGCTATAAAGTTCGGAGATGGGCTTGGCTGGCATCAGACTGCACAAAAACAGTACCATCTGCGAAGGATGTTTTACATTCACCATAAAATAAGAACGCGTGAAGCTGAATACCACCGACACCATATCCGCACCAAACAACACCGTATCCAGATAGATGCCATCTTTTTCATTGTTGAGCATGGGCACGATAATCGGGATGGAGCGTTCGCCCACCAGTATCTTGCCAACCAAATAGGCGCCTTTGTTACGGAAAAATATCGAGCGCAGCACCTGTACCTCGATGTCGTCACGCGCTGGCTGCCCCTTTCCCAGTTCGGAAACCTCTCGCTCAACCGCGTCTACTATATAGGCGAGATCGCGCTCGCGATCCTGCCAGGGCACTTCAAAGGCAAAGTCGTCCAATAAATCGCCAAACAATACGGCCGACGAGCTTGTATGCCGATAACTGCGATAAACCGAGCGGTCGAAATCA
Organism: Halieaceae bacterium; assembly: GCA_047618115.1. Lineage (GTDB taxonomy): Bacteria > Pseudomonadota > Gammaproteobacteria > Pseudomonadales > Halieaceae > CALJGI01. Next base: position 8,275 of record JBLHKV010000085.1, read on the forward strand.
CCGGGCATGTCGGCGCGATCGGAAAAAACAAAGGCGTATTGATTGCGTATTTTAAGGTGCTTGAAGGTAGCGCAGTAGACCGAGTTGTAGAACGTCTCGGCGATCTCGAAATTGTCGTGCTCGGCGATCAGCGATGCATAGGCGATGCGGGCGTCGGCCCAGAACGGCATCTCTCGGATCCGCTCTCCGGCGATCACCTCCGCAAATTCGGTAACTTTGGTGACCTTGCCCTTGTACAGATCAATGCGTGCTCGGGTCGCAGCGTGCATCGCCTGCCACTGGGCTTCCTGAAAATAGGTTTGGCCTGCCAGCGTTATATTCTGGAAGTCCGCGAGATAAGATTCGAAGCCGTTGAGAATGGTTTTGGCGAAGCGTTCGACGGTATCCATCGCCACAGTTTACTACCGGTTCAGCAGAACCTGCTACGCCGCGGAAAACAACCGACGGAGTTTGCGCATACCACCTACCCAGCGATCGTAATTTGCAGCCTTATTCTGCCGATACTGCTCAACCTCGGCGTGGGGCAAAATTAGAAACTGTTCGTTGGCTAGCCCTTCGACAACCGAGGCGGCAACATCGGCGGTGCTAAGTACGCCATCCACTCCGGCGCTAGCAACTCCCTTAGCGTCATCCATCGAGCCAATCAAGCGTGTTTGCACCGCTTGGGGACACAGACAAGACACTTTGATCCCCGCGTCACCGTGGGTGATGGCCAGTGATTCGGCGAAGCCAACCGAGGCATGTTTGGTAGTGCTATAGGCGGCGTCGCCGATCTGGCTCAGCAGCCCTGCCGCACTGGCAGTGTGCAGGAAATAACCTTCACCTCTGTCCAACATACCCGGCAGGCAAGCACGCGCGGCCCGCACCTGGGCCATAACGTGGATATCCCACATCGCCTGCCAGGTCTCATTGGCAGCCGACGTCGCCCAGCCCTGGGCTCCATCTCCTGCGCCAATACCAGCATTACTACACATTAAATCGATGCGGCCCCAGCGGCTTTCAACATCGGCAACCATGGCGATAATTTGTGCCTCGTCGCGCACATCCACGCCATAGGCCAGCCCGCCTATGGTTTCCGCTACCGCTTCTGCGCTGTCTTGCTCCAAGTCGACAACGGCGACTCCGGCGGCACCATCAGCATGAAAGCGCTCGCAAAGTGCCTTGCCTATACCGTTACCGCCACCGGTAACTACGATGTACTTTCCAGCAATATCCATGGTAACCGCCTCTTCGTTTGTCGCCGTCGTGTTAGAGCATCAACTCCGCCATCAGTTCGATCACAGCTGGATCGGCGGTACCGATCAGCATGGAGCTAACCTCACCGCGCTTGCCAGCTTCCCGCCACGCAACCGCGCGCTCGGCGATGCGTTCTTTGGGGCCGATCAGGGACACGGCATCAACCAACTCTGCTGGAACCAGCGCCGTGGCCTCGGCCTTGTTTCCCGCCAGGTAGAGGTCCTGAATGCGATCAGCTTCATCCTGATAACCTAAACGACAAGCGTAATCGTGGTAAAAATTCTTACCCTTGGCACCCATGCCGCCAATATAGAGACCAAGCCAGCCGCGCATGGCGTCGATCAACGCATCAACATCATCGCCCAGGGCCACTGGTACAAAGGGTGCGACATCAAAATTGGCCAGGCTCTTGCCATTTCCGGCCTTCGCAAAGCCCTTATCTAAATGTGGCTTAAGCACGTCGTACTTGTCCGGGTCCTGCCATACAGGGAATACGCCGTCGGCAAATTCAGCGGCACAGGCCAGACCGGCTGGAGTGATTTGTGCGGTATAGATAGGAATGTTGGGGTCGGCATTGAGAATACTCTTTAACGGCTTACCCATCCCCGTGGTTCCCTCGCCGTGGTTGGGCATTTGATATACGCTGCCCTGAAACTCTACCGGACCTTCCCGCGCCATAATCTTGCGCAGAATCTGGATGTATTCCCGGGTACGCGCCATCGGCTTGCCATAAGGCACGCCGTGCCATCCCTCTACCACTTGAGGGCCAGAGGCGCCTAAACCGACAATAAAGCGGTTGCCCGATAACTGGGAGAGTGTCATCGCTGTCATCGCCGTCATAGCCGGGGTGCGCGCAGGCATCTGCATGATGGCAGTACCCACTCGAATTTTATCGGTCTGCGCCAGTATCCAGGCTGCGGGACTAACTGCATCGGAGCCATAGGCCTCAGCTACCCACACTGAATCGAAGCCTAGGCTTTCCGCCAGCTTGATGGTGTCCATGGGTATAACGACCTGCTTGCCGGAATAGCCGGTATTGAGTCCTAGCTTCATTTGTCTCTCCTGAGCTCTGCCTTATAAAAGGAATTTGAACTTACAGTATGTTTTATGGGTAATCAAGTACGTTATTAAGTAATGCGGGTTCTATCAACGACGGCAGCAATACCGCAGAGAGGGAGCTGCCGTGACCGATTCCGATGGTTACATCACCAACGAAACCTAAATACCAAGACTGCCTACTAATACATAAGCCCAAAGAGCTTGCGCTGAAATTCTACGGCCATGGGGTCGCCTTTGCCCAGACTGGCTATAATATCCAGCAGAGCCTTGCGCACCGCGCCATCGCCGTGATGCTTATCGACTTGCATAATGCCGATGAGCAATTCCATTGCCTCGCTGTGGCTGCCCGCTGTGCCGTACTGAACAGCGAGTTGATAGCGAAGGTCGAGGTTGTCTGGATCGGCACTCAGTTTGGTCTCGAGTTCTTTCATCTCTGGAGTCTTGGCCGCCTCCTGGCGGATATCCAACAAACCTTTAACCTGTTCGTACTGGTTGTCTCGATCGACGATTTTAACCGCGTCTATTAATTCCTGTGCCTCGGCGAAGCGCTTCAGCTCGATCAGCACCTGGGTAAAAGCCATGGCAATATCGTGACGACCACCGGATTGCTCGTGAGCGGAGCGCAGAATCGGAAGCGCCTCGGCAAATGCGCTCTCTGCCATCAGTTGCAGGGCCTGATCGAGATCGGCATCCCAAGGTTTGGGCAGGTATTTATCGAGGATTTCGCGGATCTGGTTTTCGGGTTGAGCGCCGACAAAACCATCTACCGGCTGACCATCTTTGAGCATGATCACCGTGGGCAGACTGCGCACACCCAGCTGCTGGGCGATATTCTGCATCTCGTCAGCATTGACCTTGGCCAATAAAAACTGGCCCGCGTATTCATTGGCAAGCTTTTCCAGTAAGGGCATTAGCACCTTACAGGGCTCACACCAGTCAGCCCAGAAGTCGGCGACGACCAAACGCTGGTGTGACTCTTCTATCAGATATTGAGAAGCGTTCTGTTCATTAATTTCAACAATGTATTCGCTCATGGTTCTCCCTTGCCTTTTAGTTCAAGCCCAACACGTTTTGCATGTTATACAGCCCGGCGGATTGGCCGTGCAACCAACCAGCCGCTCGCACTGCGCCGCGCCCAAACGACATTCTGCTGGTGGCTTTATGCGTGATTTCCACCCGCTCGCCGTCTGCGGCAAACATGACGGTGTGATCACCGACAATATCGCCGGCCCGGGTAGTGGCAAAACCAATTGTCTGGCGATCCCTTGCGCCAGTCTGACCCTCACGGCCATACACCGCGACGTCCTCCAGGTTACGACCCAGGGCATTGGCAACTACTTCACCCATGCTTAGCGCTGTTCCCGAAGGCGCGTCAATTTTGTGCCTATGGTGTGCTTCGGAGATCTCGATATCGACGTCGTCGCCCAGTGCCCGCGCGGCCATATCGAGCAACTTGAAACACACGTTCACTCCACTACTGAAGTTCGACGCCTTGCAAATTGGCGTCACCGACGCTGCGGCTTCAATTTCTTGCTGCTGTGCAGCGGTAAATCCAGTGGTACCAATCACCAACCCTTTCCCCGCGCGTCGACAGATCTCCAGATTTGCCAACGTCGCCATGGGCACGGTGAAGTCGATCAGAACATCAAATCGACTCAGCACGCTGTTGAGGTCGTCACAGATTTCCACACCCAGTTTACCCAGCCCCACCAGTTCACCGGCATCCACGCCAATCACGCTGCTACCTGACTGCTCCAGTGCGGCGGTCAGATACACGCCTTCGGCCTTAGAGATCGCCTCGATCAGGGTGCGACCCATGCGCCCGGCAGCGCCGGTTACGGCGATATTGGTAGCCATGATTAGAGCTTCATATCGTCAAAGAAATTTTTAACACCTTCAAACCAGTTGCTCTGGCGCGGTGACTGCTTATTGCCACCTGCGACCAGGGTGTCCTGGAGCTCGTGGAGTAATTCGGTTTGACGCTTGCTGAGTTTGACCGGCGTTTCGACAACAACCCGACACAACAGGTCTCCAACTGCGCCGCCGCGTACCGGACGCACGCCCTTACCACGCAATCTAAAGGATTTTCCGGTTTGGGTTTCTGTAGGAATTTTCAGTTTCACCAGGCCATCCAGTGTCGGCACTTCCAAGTCCCCACCCAGCGCTGCCGTGGCGAAATTGATTGGCACATCGCAATACAGGTGCCGCCCATCTCGCTGAAAAATGGAGTGGTCGCGCACCGACATCTGCACGTAGAGATCGCCAGTCGGGCCTGCGTCGGGCCCAGCTTCGCCCTCGCCAGTCAGACGAATACGATCGCCGGTATCCACACCAGGTGGCACCTTAACCGAGAGCGTACGTGTTTCTTCCATGCGGCCTGCACCACGACACGTGCGGCAGGGATCGGTAATGGTTTTACCCTTGCCCCGACACTTGGGACAGGTTTGTTGAACCTGGAAAAAGCCCTGCTGCATCCGTACCTGGCCAACGCCACCACAAGTGCCGCAGTTGACCGGCGCACTACCGGGAGCTGCACCGGAGCCATCGCAATCATCGCAGCCGCTGAGGGTGGGCACCCTGATTTTTACGGTAGCACCCTGCACTGCCTGTTCGAGATCGAGTTCCAGCGTATAGCGCAGATCAGAGCCGCGCTGCGGACCACCGCGACCACGGCCACCACCACCGCTAAATATATCGCCAAATACGTCGCCGAATATATCGCTGAAGTTAGCACCGCCACCGCCAAAACCACCGCCCGCACTGGGATCGACCCCAGCGTGACCGTATTGATCATAGGCTGCACGTTTTTCGCCATCGGAGAGTATCTGGTAGGCCTCACTGGCCTCCTTGAACTTCTCTTCCGACTCGGCGTTGCCTTCGTTGCGGTCTGGGTGATGCTTCATGGCGACCCGACGATAGGCCTTCTTAACATCTTTGGCGTCAGCGCCCTTATCTACCCCCAGGACCTCGTAATAATCGCGTTTCGACATAGTGCTTTTCGCTGTTCCTGTAAACGACAAAAACGGGCAGCGCCCGCGTTGATAACTATTATGAGAATTCCGGTGTAGTTTTGGGGACAGTTTACTTAATTAA
>JBLHKV010000086.1:0-13430 GCA_047618115.1 Halieaceae bacterium
TCGCCATGCACAGGTTCGGGCTGGGCATTATCGAGATCTGAGGCTGATTGCGTTTAAAGAGTGGGGAAGGGGGTTGTTTGAGATTGGCGGTCGCATAGATTGTCGTGCCCGGACGTTAACTTGGCAATACCCCTGTTGATGATGTCAGTTCCTATTTAGCCATTAACTCCATAAGAGCAACTACCGTGGACTTAACACCCGCGGTTACTGCAGGTCCGGGTGAGATTTTAAATAGCGGCGAGTGATGGCTGGGTACAGGTTCACCGCCCGCTGCCTCAACAGCAAAAGCTTCTTGGGGTGTTCCACCGATCTTCCAATACACACTGGTAATTTTCGGTTCAACGGTAAAAAACGGGAAATCCTCCGCTCCCATACCCTTCGTCGGTATGTTGACAACCACATCGCCACCCATATTTGATCTCCAGGCCAGCATGAGGCGTCGCGCAAGCGCCGCGTCGTTGATCGTTGGCGGCACGCTTTCGTTGGAAACAATAACCTCCGGCAACTTGTCCTCGGGCAGGCCAGCCACTCGCCCCATGTTTTCGGCTATGCGCTTGATGCCATTAAGCAATAACTCGCGTGTTTCCATACTGGTGTTTCGGACCGTCAACTGCAGGTGCGCGCGATCCGAAATGATATTGTGTTTAGTACCTGAGTGGAATGAACCAACCGTTACGACACCCGGATCGCGGGGTGACAGTTCTCGCGCAACCAGGGTCTGCAAGGCCAACACGATCTGACTTCCCAATACAATGGGATCCTTGCCACGATGTGGGTGTGCGCCGTGGGCGCCGACGCCGTGAATAATAATATCCACCGTATCGGCACCTGCATAAGGGCTTCCCTCAGATACATTAATGACACCCCCAACATCATTCGATGATACGTGAAATCCAAGAGCGTAATCTGGCGTACCAAATCGGCCCCATAGATTGTCGGCTTTCATAGCCTTTGCGCCAAGAACCCGCTCCTCCGCAGGCTGCACGAGCAGCATCAAGGTACCCTCCCATTCATCTTTTCTCGCCGCCATATGCCGAGCTGTTCCGACCAGACTGGTGATATGCACATCGTGACCGCAGGCATGCATTACATAAACCAGGTTACCGGTGATAGGGTCCTTTTGTTGTGCCCGGGAAGCGTTCGCCAATCCTGATTTTTCTTCGACGGGGAGACCATCCATGTCAGCGCGCATCATGACCAGGGGCCCTTCTCCGTTTTTCATGATCGCAACGACACCCGTGCCACCAACGCCCTCAGTGACTTCAAATCCGGCATGGCTCAATTCCTGTGCCATGCGTCGCGCCGTCTCGTTCTCAACTGTTGAGAGCTCCGGATTACGGTGAAAATGATCGAAGAGCCCCGTCAGATACTCATCGTAGTCTTTTTGCACGGAGTCGCTGAGCTCCCCGCCGAATGCAGACAAAGAAATGGAAATGGAAATGGCCAAAAAGCCAATAAATCTCTTTAACATGCTACACCTCTCATCAGTTGATGGTATCAGTGTAGGCGAATTTGGAGATTGAGCCTAGATATCGGCATTACTTTGGACGCCTGCCAGTCGAATACCATCCTTTTCAATGGTAATCAGCCGCGCTTTATACGGTACTGCCAGGTTAAAAGTTCATTACTGGTAGAATTGATGGATGAATAAATATAAACGGCATCGGTTCCCACCTGACATAATCAGCTACGCGGTCTGGTTGTACTACAGATTCAATCTCAGCCATCGAGATGTCGAAGACCTGCTGGCCAAGCAAGGAATCACGGTTAGCACCACCGACTATCAGTCGGTAGATCCATAGCCATAGTTGGATGCTATTTCTATGACTAACTCTATGAATTAAGGTGTAAATGGCGGGCCCAGAAGGACTCAATGGGCAGGCCACCGAAACGTCGGACCGCTGCTTCGACCTGCCGATTATGAGGAGCAGGGAGAGGGCCGAACTTGAGTAATAAGCTGAAGAAAGCTAACGGGTTTTTCTGGAGGGTAGGGCGGTTCTCACCGAAACCGATCCTATACCGAACCAGGCTGGCGAGTTATTGGGCTGCATTTCGAGTATCCGGAAGAATTGTAAGCACTTTGTGAAACCGAACTCCGAACCAGAGCCGAACTGGATCCGAACCCCGATCTTAGTCAACTGGTTGCTCAAGATCTGACAATGGATTTCTGCGGTCCGATTGAGTAGCCTTGTCAGAACTTTTATCTCTACTTGAAGATCAATAGAGCTCGCAGGATATTGGAGCCAACCAGGGGGACACGATGAATAGAGGAAGACTGCTAACAGCTGGCGTTATGGCCTTACTGCTTTCCCTTAATGTAAGCGCAAAGGAAGATCTAAAACGATCGGTAAGATTTACAGCTGAGCGGGTATTCGATATCGAATACGCCACCGACCCGCAGATCTCGCCGGATGGTAAAACCGTTGCCTATGTACGTCATTCAATGGACAGAATGACTGACCGAGATAAAGGTCAAATTTGGAGCTTGGACATAGGTGATGGCAGTAATCGTCCTTTAGTAACGGGCCATGCGAGCGCAGGTTCGCCTCGCTGGTCACCCGATGGTAGCCGACTAATTTATGCCACTTCAGTCGATGGTAAACCGGAATTACGTCTGCTTTATCTCGATTCCGGACGCAGTTTTTCACTGGCGCAGTTTTTTGAAGGCCCTTCTAACACGGTGTGGTCACCTGATGGCAAGTATATTGCGTTTAGCATGTTTGTGAAGAGCGATAAACCCAGTTTTGCAGTGCCATTGTCCCCGCCCGAAGGGGCCAGTTGGAACCCTGCTGTAAAGGTTATAGATGATCTGACTTTTCGTTCAGACGGTGTCGGTTATTTGGAAGAGGGCACTACTCAAGTGTTTGTATTGCCTGTTGATGGCGGCACACCCCGTCAGGTGACCTTTGGTGAAGCGGACATGTATGGTCCGGCATGGCTGAACAACAGCGAACTTTTGGTATCCGGTAATGCCGCTGAGGGTCGCGATATGGATCCCATAGAAAGTGATTTATATGCGGTGAATTTGGCCGATTTGTCGATAGAGGCTATGACAAATCGCGATGGTCCGGATTTCAATCCGGTAATTTCACCTGACCGCAAAACGATTGCCTATCGTGGTTATGATGATAAGAGACTGTCGTACCAACACATCAATCTTTACGTAATGAATAGCGATGGTTCTAATAGTCGCGAGTTGGCGGCCAATTTCTCTGGTGCTGTGGGCGAAGTCAGATGGTCTCCAAATGGTAAAAATTTATTAGTTTTGTCAGAAGACTTTGGTGTGATAAGTCTCTTTAATATCGACCTCAAAGGTAAAGTCACTAAAGTTATGACTGGTATCGGTGGTGGTTCGATTGGTCGACCTTATGCCCGTGGCAGTTTTTCAGTCAGTACTGGCAAAAAGCCAATGATCGCCTATATGGCCGGTTTTAGTGAACGCCCTGCAGAAATTGGTGTGGTGGGCTTGAATGGTAAAAACCCTAAAGTGATGACGGCGCTCAATGCTGATGTTTTGCCATTTTTGGCGATGGCAAAAGTTGAAGAAATTAAAGTAAAGTCCAGCCATGACGGTAGAGAAATTGAAGCTTGGGTTGCACTTCCACCTGACTTTAAAGCGGATGGCAGTTACCCCTTAATACTGGAAATTCACGGTGGTCCTTACACCATGTACGGTCCTTATTTCGCTAGTGAAATTCAGCGTTATGCAGCCGAAGGCTATGTCACTGTATGGTCGAATCCACGTGGATCAACCGGTTATGGCGAAGATTTTTCTCTTGAAATTGACCTTGCCTATCCAGGCAATGATTACCACGATCTGATGAGTGTGGTGGATGAATTGGTGGCGCGTAAATATGTTAACCCTGAACGGCTGTTTGTCACTGGTGGTTCCGGTGGTGGCACTTTAACTGCATGGATAGTCACCCAAACTAATCGTTTTGTGGCAGCGGCAGCAATAAAGCCAGTGATTAACTGGATGACGATGGCGCTGGCGAGCGACATTGCACAAATTGTGCGTCGTCATTGGATACGCGCCGACCCATGGTCTGAGCCCGAGACGTTTTTAAAGCATTCGCCCATTCGGTTTGTTGATCAAGTGGCAACACCCACACTGTTAATGGTGGGGGAAGAGGATTACCGCACTCCAGCCTGGGAAGCAGAGCAGTTTTATGCTGCGCTTAAAATGCGTGGTGTTGATACTGCGCTCATCCGTGTACCGGGTTCGTCTCACTCTATCGCCTCACGTCCAAGTCGATTGGTTGCTAAAACCGATAACATTATGGGATGGTTTGCACAATATGATCCAGCGAAAAAGGAAGATGAGGAATCAAAGTAAAATTTTGGTACTGACAAGTTAACTCGGGGTCATGGGCTGGTGTTACACAAGTCCGACTCAATCGACCTAAAATGCGCCGTCAGTCCCCACTTTTAGAGCGAAAATAAGTTAACTTGTCAGTACCATCATCAACACTACGTCGCGTGGGTAAACTGTGAATATCTTCTTACTCGATCAAAACATCGAAACCTGTGCTCAATACCATTGCGATCAGCATGTTGCCAAAATGATATTGGAAAGTGTGCAGATACTTTGCACGGCGTTAAACAAGAAAGGTATAGCCACACCTTATCGCTCGACGCATATGCAGCATCCTTGTGTTTTGTGGGCTGGGGAGTCCTTCGATAACTTTTACTGGTTGAAGCTCCTCGTTGAGGAGCTGAATAGAGAATACCGTTGGCGCTATGACAAGCCTAAAGATCACGCATCTATTGCGGTGCTTGCTGCCATTGATGTGGAGCGTTTTGAAGCCAATGGCTTAACACCCTTTGCCCAGGCTATGCCGGAGGTTTATAAAAGACCAGGCGATCCGGTACGGGCCTATCGGGATTTTTATTGCGGTGAAAAAGCTGGCTTTGCGACCTGGAAGAAGCGTAGTGCTCCGCATTGGTGGGCACCGTCCGGGAGTCAATAGTGAGTTCGGCGATTAGGCCTGAAAGTGACGCGAATAGCAGTATTCAAGGTACCGCCAAGTTAAAAGCTAGAATTGGGGTACTGACAAGTTAACTCGGGGTCATGGGCTGGTGTTACACAAGTCCGACTCAATCGACCTAAAATGCGCCATCAGTCCCCACTTTTGGTTTTATTATTAAGATTTTGCTGGCTTTGACCCCCACTTTTAGAGCGAAAATAAGTTAACTTGTCAGTACCCCATGAATACATACAAGCTACACCGTGTTAAATTCCAGCATGGTGAGTGCTTATTGAAACGCTCATGTTAGCTCGACCGTTGCAGTCAGAAAATTACAGCTAAAGGCAAAAAGATGAATAAATTGTCCCTTAAGTTGCTTTCAGTCATGATGTTCACCATGGGCAGCAGCACCTTTATTCCATCCGACAGCCTGGCCCAGAGTGAAGCCGGGGCCAAACCGCGTGCGCGAGACCTAGAGATTCCTTTTGAGGGTGCGTCGGGCCCATTCAACGCCATTACTGATGTGGCAGGTGTGACGGTCGGACAGGTAACCCTGATTAAGGGCGAAGGCAAATTGGTGGTGGGCGAAGGGCCCGTGCGCACGGGCGTGACGGCCATTTTACCGCGTGGGAAATCCTATGACCCGGTTTTCGCAGGTTGGTATGCGTTAAATGGAAATGGGGAAATGACCGGTACCACTTGGGTCGAAGAATCGGGGCTGCTGGAGAGCCCGGTGATGATAACCAATACCCACAGCGTCGGTGTTGTGCGGGACGCGGTTATTAAGTGGCAATATCAGAATAGTCTGTTTGACCCGCTTCCGGATGACCCGGATGTTTTTTGGTCACTTCCCGTGGTCGCTGAAACTTACGATGGCGATCTGAATGACATCAATGGCTTCCACGTGACCCAGGCGCACACGATTGAAGCTCTGGAATCTGCCCGCTCTGGCCCGGTGGATGAAGGCAATACGGGTGGAGGCACAGGCATGTCCTGCCATCAATTCAAATGTGGGACTGGGACGGCTTCCCGGATTTTGCAGGTCGATGGCCATGACTACACCATTGGTGTTCTGGTTCAGGCCAATTATGGCATGCGCGATACCCTGACCATTTCCGGTGTGCCTGTGGGTAAGGAGATCACTGATCTGATGCCTGAATATCACAGCCAGAATCAGGAGTATGGGTCCATTATTGTGGTGGTGGCTACCGATGCACCATTGCTTCCGCATCAATTGAAAAGACTGGCCCGGCGGGTACCCATGGGCATTGCCAAAGTGGGTGGCTACGCCGGCAATGGATCCGGTGATATTTTTATCGCATTCTCAACGGCGAATCCCCGGATTGGAATACGCACAGGCCTGCCCACTGCGCAGATGTTACCCAATGACCAGATCAGCCCTTTGTTTCTCGCCACCATACAGGCGACGGAAGAGGCGATCGTGAATGCACTGGTGGCAGCCACAACCATGACCGGTATTCAAGGCAACACCAAACATGCCATTCCGCACGATCGACTGAAAGCAGTGATGAAAAAATACAATCGCGGCTAACAGCCTGTCTGAAGAAAATTCTGAGTATAAGAAATATTAGGTTCTGCCAAGTAAACTCACTGAATTGATACAATCGGTGGATGAGTACTTATAAGCGACACCGTTTCTCTCCAGATGTCATTTCCTACGCCGTCTGGCTCTACTACCGATTCAATCTCAGCCACCGAGATATCGAAGGTCTACTAGCTGAACGAGGTATCACGGTCAGCCGTGAAGCGATCCGATTGTGGTGCATCAAATTCGGAGCCATTTATACACGCCGATTGAAACGAAAGCATCGAGGCTACGGCGATACTTTCTACATCGATGAAGTCATCGCCGGTGTGCCGGACCAAAAGATCAATGGTAAACAGCTTTATCTGTGGCAGGCAGTGGATCAAGATGGTGAAGTAGTGGATGTGATTCATAGCACTGAGCAGTATGAGAATAACCGGGCAGAGCAATCTCACGAGGGTACCAGCGTGAGGGAGCGAGTGATGCGCAGGTTCAAATCAGTTGGGCAGGTTCAGAGATTTTCGGGCGCCCATGCTGCGGTGAGCAATTTATTCAATCTGGGCAGGCACTTGGTACGTGCGGAGCATTATCGAAAACTTAGGGAAAGTGCGTTCGCTGATTGGAGTAGGGCGGTTGCTTGAAGTGAAGCGGTAGGAATTTTTTCGCTTTGAATTTTTAACTTGCCAGTATCGCTAGGGTCTATAAATTTGGTCCAATAGTCACAAGTTGGCTAGCAAAGTACAATCATTAGCTATCCATAAATATGGTAACCAGGATTACCAATCCTGTCAGAGCCATGAGTGCTATTCCGGCGATTGGGTAAATAAAGCAACCTGATCCCACAAAGATGTTAGGCCCATGGTCTATCCCCCACTATCAAATCAACACCGATCAACCCATACTGAGCTCAGCGGGACACCTCGACTCTAGTAAACGGAAAATAAATCCATGTCGAAACTACTGTATCTTTTTCCTTTGAGTGCGGCATTTTTAACCGCAGCTCATTGTTATTCTCAGGATCAGGTAATACTTGAAGAGATCGTTGTGACTGCGAACAAGCGCGAGTCCAGCATTCTCAAGACCGCCGCCGCCATCAGTGCCTTTGACTCAGAGTCGCGCGACCGGCTGGGCCTCGACACCGCATGGGACCTGGTAGGCCGCACTCCCTCGCTATCCATTACCAACTTCAGGGTTAGTCTGCGTGGTGTGGGTCGGCCCAACCTGGCAATTGGTTCCGACCCCGGGATAGGCTTTTACTGGGACGGCTTTTACCAAACGGAGAATGGTATCCTCGATTGGTCCAACCTGTTCGACATCGAAAGAGTCGAGGTACTCAGGGGACCACAAGGCACGCTGTACGGGCGCAACAATATCGGTGGCGCCATCAAGCTGGTGAGCAAGCAGCCGACCGGCGAACTGAAAGGCCAGCTCGCGTTGGAAGCGGGAAATTACGGCTACGAAGTCGCCCAGGGGCTGATCAGTGGTCCGGTGACTGATCAGCTCTCGGCTCTGGTCGCGCTTTCTTCGATGAAGCGAGATGGCTTTACCAGCAATCTGGAAAACGGCGAGAAGTACGAAAACCTCGACAAAAAATATGCAAACCTGATTCTTAAATACGACTGGAACGAGCAGTGGACAACCACCGTCAAGGTGCACGATTACCAAAACAAGTACAACCAGGCCAATGCGGCAGCCGTCCGAACCCCCTACGACACTGAGTTTATTCAGACGGTCAACGACACGACGACAGGGGAACCCTTGAATCTGCCGGGCATCTACCCCGGCCAGGCCTTTGCCAATCCACATCAGGGCTATCAGCTGGAAAATCCGGGTGTCTACAGCGATCAGAAAGTGCGCATCGACTCCGGCCCACATTTGAATATCACCTCAAATGCGCTGCTGATGACCAACGACATCAGCCTGGACGGCTACAAGATTCGCTATATCGCGGGCTGGTCCGATTACGACTTTCAGCCCACCACCGACTCCGATCACTCGGTGGCCAAGTACTCCGGATTGGACTGGAGCAAAATATTTTTCAGCGGGCTACCGGTGTCAATCTTCACCGGGGTGACATTAACCCCGTCTGACCAGAATCTGATCATCGAGCAGAGTGCGGAATTTCGCTCCCACGATATTCAACTGCAATCTGACGCAGATGGCCCGGTAAATTGGATCACCGGCCTTTACTACTACCACAGCGAAGAAAACCAATATCTCACCTATCTGGAACATAATCAGGACTTGATGAACGTTTACCGATTCTTCGGCGCTGTGCTCAATCGACCGGCCAGCACCGAAAATCATCTCTACGAGGGGCGCGCTAAAGTGGAGACAACCTCGTGGGCCGCCTACGGCCAAATGGACTGGGACCTGAGCGAACATACCACCCTCACTCTCGGGCTGCGCTACTCCACCGACAAAAAGGAGGGCCGCGATCGTACTTTTGCCCAATTTGTCGGTGAAGGCGATGGCTACGTCGACCGGAAGATCGACGATGACTGGAGTGACATCACCTGGCGGATGGGGGTCGACCATGCCTTGGACGACAACAATATGGTGTATGGCTTCATCGCCAGTGGCTACCGCGCCGGTGGTTTCAATTTCCTGAAGCCCACAGCCAGCACCGAGGTTGACAAGGTAAAACCCGAAAGTCTGATTTCCTACGAGATAGGTTATAAGGGCAGCCTTCTAAACAGCCGCCTGCAAGTCAGCACGGCGGCCTTCTATTACGATTATAGTGACTTGCACGTACTCAAACGGGACCTCATCAGCGGCATTGCACTCAACACCTTTGTCAACGCCGATGACGCCAAGGTCTATGGACTGGAGGCCGAGGTTGTCGCTCTGGCAGGCGACCATCTACTCCTTAGTGCAACGTGGTCTTACAACCAGTCCGAGTACGGCGACTTTTATACCAAGGATGCCATCGCCTGTTCCCTGGGCCCACTGCTGGTGGGCAATAGTGCCGACCCGCTGTGTTCCCAGGAACAAAACCTGAATGGCAATCAATTCCAGTTGACCCCCGAGCACAAGCTATCTGCGAATGCGACTCTCAGCTGGGGGATGCTCAATCTTGATTGGTCGCTGACCGGCAGCTATATGTATACCGGAGAACAGTTTATGGAGCCGTTCAACCGTGAAGACTACGACGCGATCGACTCTTGGGATCGACTCGACGCCAATCTGGTAATGCGGCCAAAACACGGTCAGTGGCAGGTGACCACCTGGGTCAAAAATATCGGCGATGACCGGGAGACGGTGTTTCGAGGTCGCCCCAGTACCGTGAATCACCTCACTGAGGTCACTCTGACCCCGCCACGTACCTATGGCGTGAGGTTCAGTTACGACTTTTAAAACTTGCTCTGTTGGGTCATCTACCTGCGTGGGGTCGCTGTGCACTAACACCGGCTCCTTCGGTTGGGTATCGCCAACTTAAATGCCAGAAATTGATAGAATCGATAGATGAACACATACAAACGCCACCGATTCCCGCCAGATATCATTTCCTATGCCGCCTGGCTTTACTACCGATTCAATCTCAGCCATCGAGATGTCGAAGATCTGCTCTTCATCATTAACGGGGGACACCAGCATTCATTAAACTGATTTTGCGACGATCAATTTAATGGAGAATACCGATGTCCCACGCAGGAAAAATTATAGGCATACCTGGGCTGGAGATTGTACGGATAGAGTCAATTTCTGTGCTAGAGTACTTAAAATAACTCTAAGAAGGAACGCCACATGTACAGATTAATCATAGCTTGTGTTTCTAGTATTCTAGTCTGCGCAGGCGCCACAGCCGAATCAAAGAAAGAGAAAATAGAGCGGGCTATTAGTGCGGCTCCATCGATGATCTCTGCCAAGGCCACCGTCCTTGATATGGATGGCTCGGAGCTGAGAAAAGGTGAAAATGGCTGGACCTGCTACCCGGGTGTGCCGTTGATTCCCGGAAGTGTAGACCCTATGTGCAATGATTCAGTTTGGCAAGCATGGATTGCAGCAGCAACTAAAGGAGACGCCTTCGAGACCAAAGTCATCGGCTTTTCCTACATGCTCCAAGGCGATGGCTTAGTCAGCAATGATGATCCAGGCGCGTCAGATCAAAGTAAAGGTACTTGGATCAAAGAAGGGCCGCATCTGATGTTACTACTACCAAAGTCAGCCGTTGACGGTCTTTCTACGACACCAACCGTGCCGGGGCCATACGTGATGTGGGGAGACACGCCTATGTTTCATTTAATGGTTCCAATTGCCGACCGGCCTGAAGGTGCCCTTGTTGTACACGATCACTAGTCAATTTCAGAAAAGGTTTGGGCCACCGACTCCAGTCGGCAGCTCTATGTCCAGAGTCGGACGCTCTTGCTATGACTAACTCCATGAATTACAAGGAAAATGGTGGGCCCAGAAGGACTCAACGGGCAGGCCACCGAAACGTCGGACCGCTGCTTCGACCTGCCGATTATGAGGAGCAGGGAGAGGGCCGAACTGGGTTGAGTAAGTGGAAGAACTGTAACAGCTTTCTGAAACCGAACTCCGAGCCTCTGCCGAACAGTGTGCCCACACTGAATGGAGTAGGGCAGTTGCTTGAAGTTTTGGATCTGAATATAATCGATTGCAAAACTTAACTTGTCATAATCGCCCTCCTTTATCAGCAACCCTAATATGACCGACGCAGACGCCAGCACCGAGCATAGCAGCTACTACGTCCTCAATCGTGATTACTTCAGCGAGTGCTTCGATGAATCGGCCAACACCACTACCAGCGTTAAAACCTACGGCAAGGCCATAGGCCTTATTATCATGGCTAGTGTTATTTATGTGATGGACATCGAGATCTATGTCGCCGCATTTTTACTCTGCTTAGGCCTTGTAGAGCTATTATCTATTCGTTATAAACGCAGCTGGTGGATTAACCGCCAAATGTTCAGCCGCGCTGCAGGCAGCAAGGTAGTTGTTCGGGTTAATGATCAAGGGATTTTTACTGATAGCACCTACCACCAGCAAGGTATACATTGGGGTGATATTGATGAGATTAAGGGTACTGAGAAAGGGTTTTTAGTTAAACTTACTAGCGGTACTAGTTATCTTTCAAAGAGCGGGCTAGATGAGGACGCGCTAGTCTTGTTAACCGGGAAGGCAGATAGCTAGACGGCCATTTCCTCTGATGTAAAAGTGTCACGAAAAATAATCCTTCATCCAATTGTAAAGCGTTTCTTCGCTTAGTTCAGAGAAAGATATTTGCTTATACTCGTCCGCAGGGTACCGCCAAGTTAAAAGCTAGAATTGGTACTATCAGGCAATGAATACATACAAACGCCACAGATTCCCGCCCGACATCATCAGCTATGCCGTCTGGCTCTACTACCGATTCAATCTCAGCCATCGAGATGTCGAAGATCTACTAGCTGAACGAGGTATCACGGTCAGCCGTGAAGCGATCCGACTCTGCTGCATCAAATTCGGTGCCCTATACGCTCGACGATTGAAGCGGAAGCATCGTGGTTAAGGCGACACATTCTACATTGACGAGGTCTTCGTCAAAATCAACGGCAGGCAGCATTATCTGTGGCGGGCCGTGGATCAAGATGGTGAAGTGGTGGATGTGTATCTTCAGGCAAAGAGAGATGGTGCGGCTGCAAAAGGCTTTTGCGGAGTTACGGTGGAGAGCCCATGAAGATTGTGACTGACAAGCTGCGTAGTTATGGAGTTGCCCATCGGGAGCTGATAGCCGAGACGATCCACAGCACTGAACAGTATGAGAATAATCGGGCAGAGCAATCGCATGAAGCTACCAGAGTCAGGGAGCGAGTGATGCGACGGTTCAAGTCGCTCGGTCAGGCTCAGAGATCATGCTGCTGTGCAGAACTTGTTTAATCTGGGCAGGCATCTGATATCCTCCAATCACTATCGGGATCTGAGGGTCAGTGCGTTTGAAAATTGGGGAAGGGCGGTCGCTTGATCACAGCCGACTGAATTTTCCTCGCCTCAACTACTTAACTTGCCAGAACCGTTTATTGGTTTGATGGACTTGCAAAACGGCATTGAAACAGGTCCGAGAATTGGTAAGCGATTGGTTTTCTATGTGGATGAGTTTTTTGACTACACGAGTAGTTCGCCATCTGGAGGAGTTGCGTTATAGCGCACCTTCCATCCGCATGCCCGCCTCAAGCAGCAAGGGCTTCAGTTCACGATACGCGGCTGGGTGCTTGTTCAGTGGAATGGAGGGAAACAGGTGGTGAATAAAGTGATATTCCATGCCAGAAGATAGGATGGTACCCACCGACGACTTCCAGATGCGGGTGTCACGGTAGCGCCCTTTTTCCTGCATCGGGTGATGGGGTGCCCAGGACAGAGTGATTTGCGTATAAATCGTGGCGATTTGCATTGGTAGCCACCACAGCAATAAGGCCTCGAGGGCGAAACCAGACCAGCACAAGAGCAGCAGGCACAGCCACCATAGGCGGGTCATGAGAAAGCCCTGCCAGATGAGCTGGTCTTTCTGCGCATTGTCATCCAGTACTTCTGGGGTAAGCCCGCCCAAGCTATCGGGCTGCCGGATTCGCCAAGACTGGAAAGCTGCGCCCCAGATTGTCTCTGCGCGCATACCAATGTCTGGATCTTTCACATTATCGTTGGTATAGGCATGGTGCTTGAGGTGAATAGCTCGGTGCAGTGTGTATGGAATCCGAACCGGGAACATCGAGGTATGACCAATGAATTCATTGAGCCAGCGCCAATGGGAGTTAGGCCGGCCAATATTTCCATGTTCTGCTTCGTGACTGGGTAAGTAGCAGTAGGACTGAACAATCAGTGACAACACAAACCCCGCCCAAAGCGGAAGGTGGCCTAAGTGTACAAGCGGAAACAGGGCCAGCCAGAGCGTAAAACCACCCAAGCCCCAGATCACCATA
>JBLHKV010000087.1:0-13296 GCA_047618115.1 Halieaceae bacterium
AAGGCCGCCCTGTAACCAACACCACACAAACACGAGGACAACACTATGAGCACTGCTGAACTGCTGCAAAACAGCCAAGATTACAAAGTAGCCGACATATCACTGGCCGATTTCGGCCGACGCGAGATCGAGATCGCCGAATCTGAAATGCCAGCTCTGATGGCAATGCGCGCGAAGTATCGTGCGGGACAACCGCTGGCCGGCGCCAAAATTCTGGGCTGCATCCATATGACCATCCAGACTGCCGTATTAATTGAGACGTTATGCGAACTGGGCGCCGAGGTTCGTTGGTCGTCCTGTAACATCTTCTCAACCCAGGATCATGCAGCCGCGGCCATAGCCGCTTCCGGTGTCCCTGTCTTTGCCTGGAAGGGTGAAACCGAGGAGGAGTACGAGTGGTGCATAGAGCAAACCATCATGAAAGACGGCCAGCCCTGGGATGCCAATATGATTCTCGACGACGGCGGCGACCTCACATTGATAATCCACGAGCGCTTTCCCGACATGCTGGATAAGGTTCACGGGGTAACAGAGGAAACCACCACGGGGGTCCATCGACTGCAGGAGATGATCGACAAAGGCACCCTTAAGATTCCAGCGGTCAACGTCAACGACTCTGTCACAAAATCAAAGAACGACAACAAATATGGCTGTCGCCACAGCCTCAACGATGCCATCAAACGAGGCACCGACCACCTTCTCGCCGGCAAAAAGGCACTGGTAATCGGCTATGGCGACGTGGGCAAGGGCTCCTCCCAGTCTCTGCGACAGGAGGGGATGATCGTGCGGATTACTGAAATCGATCCCATTTGCGCTATGCAGGCCTGCATGGATGGGTTTGAAGTAGTGTCCCCCTATCGCGGTGGCATTAACAACGGCGCCGACAGCATAGATAGCGAACTGCTTGCCAACACCGATCTGGTGGTGACCACCACCGGAAACTTCAACGTCTGCGATCGCAATATCCTGAGCGCCCTAAAATCAGGTTGTGTAGTGTGTAACATCGGCCACTTTGACAACGAAATTGACACCGCATTTATGCGCGAAAACTGGGAGTGGGAAGAGATAAAACCTCAGGTCCACAAGGTCTATCGCGACCGGGCGAGTCAGGACCATCTGCTGCTCTTATCAGAGGGCCGGCTGGTCAACCTGGGCAACGCCACGGGTCACCCATCGCGGATTATGGATGGGTCCTTCGCCAACCAGGTATTGGCCCAGATTTATCTATACGAGCGCCGCTTTGCCGACCTCGAGGTGGGTTTCAAGCCCGACTCTATCACGCTGGAAGTACTTCCCAAGCACCTGGACGAGGAGGTCGCTGCGAACATGGTGCGAGGCTTTGGCGGCGTTTTAACACGCCTGACTGACGAACAGGCCAACTATATAAACGTGTCTGTTGACGGCCCCTACAAGGCCGACTCCTACAAGTATTGAGGAGCACCGGTGTCGACAGCACAACGTCCACGTCTATCGTTTGAGTTCTTCCCGCCCAAAACCCCTACCGGACGGAAAAAGCTCGCTGCCACGCTGGGGGAGTTGAACCAGCTTGGCCCGAACTTTTTCTCGGTGACCTACGGGGCCGGTGGCTCGACCCGGGACACGACGCGGGACGTGGTTCGAGAGATCAACGAGGCCGATATTGCGGTCGCGCCACATCTCAGCTTCGGCGGCCACAGCGAGCGGGAAATTGCGGGCTTACTCGACGAATACCAACAGATGGGTATTTCGCGACTTGTGACGCTGCGTGGCGACGTACCTTCGGGTATGGGTGGCGCCTCGCAGCTCTCTCACGCGGACGAACTCGTGTCTTTCGTGAGACAGCAGTGCGGCGATCACTTTACTATCGATGTCGCCGCCTATCCCGAAATTCACCCGGAGGCGAGCTCCTATAGTCAGGACATCCGACACCTGAAGGGCAAATTTGATGCGGGTGCCAACTCCGCAATCACCCAGTATTTTTATAACGCGGATGCGTATTTTTACTTTCTGGATCGCTGCATGGACGCGGGTATAACCCAACCGATTTATGCCGGGGTAATGCCAATAATCAACTTCGCAAACCTGCAACGCTTTTCAACCAACTGCGGCGCGGAAATTCCGCGCTGGATAGCGGCTAGAATGTGTGACTTCGAAAACGACCCCGAGAGCATCCAAGCCTTTGCCGCAGATGTCGTCTCTCAGCTGTGCGACACCCTACTCTCGAACGGCGCTCCGGGAATCCACTTTTACACCATGAACCAAGCTGCCCCTACCCGCGTTATCTGGGACCGCCTGAAGCTATCCAGCCGGCAAGGTATCTGAGCATGCGCAGGATTCGTATTTATACACCACAAGCGCTAACCGCTGGATTGGAGTTCGACCTCGAAACGCAGGCCACCAGGCATCTCGTAAAAGTATTGCGGCTCAAAGCGGGCAGTCCTCTGGTGGTGTTCAATGGCGATGGTCGTGAATTTCCAGCGACACTGGTCGATGCCGACCCTCGAGCCGCCCGCGTCCTTCCCGGACCAGCCGCAGAGCCCAATTGCGAGTCCGCATTGCGCATCAATCTGGCTATTTGCCTGTCTCGCGGCGACCGCATGGACCACATCATCCAAAAATCGACGGAGTTAGGAGTCGCAAGTATTTCGCCGCTATTCAGCTCTCGCACCGAGGTTCGGCTCAACGAGCAGCGCCGCGCCCGCAAGGAAGATCACTGGCGCCAGATTGCGATCTCCGCCTGTGAGCAAAGCGGCAGAGCCCAAATCCCGAATGTCGCCCCAATTATGCAACTCGAAAACTGGATCTATAGCTGCGAAGACGAGCTCAAGATCGTTATGCACCACCGCGCCGAGCGAGCTCTGGACGGACGGACCACGCCGTCGTCTCTTAGTTTATTGATTGGCCCGGAAGGTGGCCTGACAGATAGCGAGTTGGCCCAAGCTGTCGATCAGGGGTTTATGTGCCTCGCCCTCGGGCCTCGAGTGCTGCGTACAGAAACTGCGCCAACCGCTGCTATTGCGATACTTCAGTATATTTGGGGTGACCTTAACTAACGTGACCTGTCGACATGAGGTCCTTCAGTGACTATATTACGCATCTGGGCAGCAGATGCTGCTAGATAAAAATAAGGAGAAGACGATGCAATGCCCTAAATGCGCCGGCACACTGGAAGTGAAAACCTATGGCGCGGATATTTCTATCCATCGCTGTGATCGCTGCCATGGCATGTTTTGCAATCCCGATACACTGGCACTCATGAAACAAGACTGGATGTCGGAAGCGGTCTTGGATACTGGAGACCCCGCTATTGGCGAGATCATGGACAAATGGGATGACATCAAATGTCCCGTGTGTAGCTTGGACATGGAGAAATCTGCAGACACCGACCAAAAGCACATTTGGTTTGAGGCCTGCCCGGATGGACACGGCGTATTTTTGGATGCCGGCGAGTTTACCGATCTCAAATATGACACCTTGATGGACGTTGTTCGGGGTTTTCTAAAAGGTCGACGCCCGGGCAGCAAGTAAGCGGCCCTAGGCGCAACATCGCCCTCTACTCGGGGGCGATAGTTTTCTGCGTTAGCCAGCGGGCGTGAGCCCACTCCAGAAACTCAGCCACGGCGTTCAAGGTATATTCGGTACGCGGTGAATGGAACATCTCAAACGCGTGTTGAGCACCCTCTAGCTCGGCGTGAACAACTGGCTGAGTGGCCACCTCTCGTAGTTTCCCAACAAAGTCCTGCCCCTCTTCATTCCACGCCAGACTGTCGTGAGTGCCGTGAATAACAAACATAGGCGGCGCTTCGGCGCTAACGTGGTTAATCGTTGAACACTGCTGCCATAACTCTAGGTCTTCTTGCGGTTGGCATTGAAAAACGTTTTTCGCCAAAAAGCCCTCCATCGACATACCGTCTCGAATTTTTTCACTATCGAGAAAGTCGTAGATGCCATAGAAGGGAACAGCTGCCTGAATACTGGTATCGACCTCTTCAAAACCCGGCTGCCAATCAGCTTTATTAGGAGTGAGGGCGGCCAGTGACGACAAATGTCCACCGGCCGAACCCCCGGTTATGGCCACAAAGTCCGGATTGCCGCCATACTCTGCAATGTGCTCGCGGATCCAGGCTATCGCCTTTTTAACATCGATAATGTGCGCGGGCATGGAGTCCGCGGGGCTCAGCCGATAATTAATCGCCACGCAAACCCAACCGCGCTGGGCCAGGTGATACATAAGTGGCAGCGCCTGTTCTCGCTTGTGACCGATAACCCACGCCCCCCCGTGCACTTGTAAAAGTACCGGAGCACCGCCGGTAACAGGTTCGCTTGGGCTATATACATCCAACAGGTTTCGCTTGCCGGCGTCGCCGTAGGCAATGTTGCCTACTCTCTTAACGCCGGGACAGCGCATGGTAAAGGGTCGAATCCAGTCGCGCACCCGAACCGCATCTCTTAACACCTGGCGACGCAAGGTGGGGATATCTTCGCGAAAGTTCTCCCCCAAACCTAGTGACAAGGCGTCCTTATATACCTGCGGTGTGGTTTTCATCGCCGTACCATGAGCACGCAACAGCAGCAGCCAACTCAGCACCAACAGTACCAGACCCAGCTGTCCATTGGTGGTAGCAAGCACACCCAAGAAGACGCATATCACGCTGAGCGTCAGCTGCCAGGCAATATGATGCAGCGCCAGCTCACCCGTTAACCACGCGGTAAGAAAATACAGGGGCGTCATAAAGTACAATTTGCGCGCTCTCACTATTACGGTCAACGCGCTAAAGAAAGAGAAAAGGGCAAGGGATAGATAGAATCCAGACAGTGTCATAGCGTTTCGCGACCGGAACGGGAAAAAGTTTACGTATTATAATCGACTACCGGAAAGTCGGCGACCGCGACCGGTCATGCTGGAGACTCTGGCACAGCATCCTGTACCCTCTTGCGCGACGCGGCCCAGTTGCGTAGCTTACCGGCCATCAATTCATATTTATCAACCAGCGGACCACATCACCAATTATGACAATCAAATTAGGGGTCGTTATGGACCCCATAGAAAAGCTCTCGTACAAGAAGGACTCCACCCTCGCCATGTTGTGGGCAGCCAGGGACCGGGGCTGGGAACTCTACTATATGGAGCAGCGCGATCTTTATCTGGAACAGGGCTCACCAATGGCCTCTGTACAAGCTCTCTCCGTGTTTCAAGATCCGGAGCGCTGGTATGACCTGGGCCAACGCCAGCAAGTCGACTTGGCAAGCCTGGATGTCATCCTCATGCGCAAGGACCCTCCTTTCAACAATGAATATGTTTACAGCACCTATATTCTAGAAGCCGCTGCAGAGCGAGGCTCCCTCGTGGTAAATCGGCCCCAGAGCCTACGTGATTGTAACGAAAAGGTATTCGCGACCCAATTTCCTCAGTGCTGCCCGGAGGTATTGGTTACCAGTCGGGCCCAACTGCTCAAAGATTTCCATAAAACCCACGGCGACGTCATTTTCAAACCTCTCGATGGCATGGGCGGCTCGTCTATTTTTCGGCTCAAGCCGGATGATCCCAATGTTAATGTCATCATTGAGATACTGACGGAGGAGGGCGCCGCGACTATTATGGCACAACGATTTATTCCAGAAATCAGCAATGGAGACAAAAGAATTCTGATGATCGATGGCGAACCAGTAGACTATGGCTTGGCCCGCATACCTCCCGCCGGTGAGACCCGCGGTAATCTGGCTGCAGGCGGCACTGGGGTGCCGGTGCCACTGACTGAGAGAGACCGTTGGATCGCCAGTGAGGTGGGACCAGCGCTACGGGAGCGTGGCCTGATTTTTGTCGGTCTCGACGTTATTGGGGACTATCTGACGGAGATAAACGTGACCAGCCCAACCTGTATTCGAGAAATTGATGCGGAATACGCTACCGACATTGGCGGCCAACTGATGTCTTCCATCGCAAAACATCTGACCGATGGCACGGGTCGCTAATCGATGCTGGCCAGCGTCACCGCGGCCTACTCCGATAAGCTCGGATTCACCCTAATTCTGGCCACCCTGATCCATGCCACTATCATCCTTGGTGTCCGGTTCGGGGCGGAAAACCGCGAATACGAAGCACCTCAACTCGAAGTCACTCTGGCGCAGTATCGTAGCGATAATGCCCCAGAAAAAACTGACTACCTGGCGCAGTTAGATCAGTTGGGTAGCGGCACTGTCAGCGATCGAGCCGAAATGACAACCACGGAACAGGCCGTTTTCAAAACCAACGAAATCCAGCAGGTGGAACAAATCACCTCACCGCGAGTACCGCAATCAGAAGCCACCCAAACAGTCGCCGTCAGTACCTCCAGCCCTGCGACAGACGCCACAGCAGAGGAACAGAAAGAACTTGATCCCCGGCCAGTCCAACCTCGAGAGGAGTTGCCAGACATCACTAAGCGCAGCCAGTTTATTGCCAGCCTGGAAGCAAAGCTCGATGCCCAGAATA
This sequence comes from Halieaceae bacterium, assembly GCA_047618115.1. Classification (GTDB taxonomy): domain Bacteria; phylum Pseudomonadota; class Gammaproteobacteria; order Pseudomonadales; family Halieaceae; genus CALJGI01. The sequence continues at coordinate 6,452 of JBLHKV010000087.1, forward strand.
AAGCGTTAGCCAAGCTGCCCCGAGTGCATCGTATTTCTTCACTCAGCACCCGTCGAGCCGTAGACGCCAGCTATGTGCATCATTGGCGGCAAAAAGTAGAGGCCGTAGGCAACCGTAACTATCCAGAGCAATCTCGCCGAAATGGCATCTACGGTGACTTGCGCCTGCTCGTGGCAATCCGTCGCGATGGCAGTCTAAAGGCAATCGAAGTACTGTCTTCTTCCGGACACAAGGTGTTGGATGAGGCCGCAGTAAGAATTGTGCGCCTCGCCGCTCCATACCCACCCTTTCCGCCGGAATTGAGAGCCACGACAGACGTACTGGAGATTATTAGAACGTGGCAATTCAAACAGAACCGGCTATCCTCTATGTAATCACCACTAACCGAGACGCCGCATTCCCCAATGGTGACCACCGCCCCACAGACCCAGAACTTTACCAACCATTTCCTGATCGCTATGCCCAGCCTGCAGGGTGGAATTTTTGCCAACAGCATCACTTATATGTGTGAACACAGCTCACATGGGGCTATGGGTATTGTTGTGAACCACCCCATGGGCCTGCGTGTTGAAGAAATACTGGATCATCTGGATATCGAATCCCACGCCGCTGCTTGTGCCGACCAGGTGATGGCCGGCGGGCCGGTTCAGATAGACCGCGGGTTTGTGCTCCATCGGGGTGCAAGCAGAGTGTGGGAGGCGACCATAACGGTTTGCACAGAGGTGTTTCTTACCACCTCCACAGATATACTCGCCGCAATCGCCATTGGCGAGGGACCGCCGGACACACTGGTGGCTCTGGGTTACGCGGGGTGGGGGGCCGGTCAACTGGAGGAGGAAATGGCGGCCAATAGCTGGCTATCCATGCCAGCCGAAAGTGATATCATTTTTAATACCCCCATAGAAAACCGCGTCACTGCCGCCGTGGCCATACTCGGTATCGACCTCAACCTGCTATCCATGGAAGCGGGCCACGCTTGAACGAAAAAACACCGGCGACAACCATCCTCGCGTTTGACTATGGGCTCAGTCAGATCGGACTGGCGGTGGGAAACACGCAACTAAACACCAGTCAGCCTCTGACCACGATCAAAGCCAAAGATGGTATCCCAAAGTGGGATGAGGTCGCAGCCCTGCTCGAAGAGTGGCAGCCGGATCAGCTTCTAGTGGGATTGCCGCTGAATATGGATGGCAGCGAGAGTGACATGTGCCAGCGAGCGCGAAAATTTGCCGCCCGACTTGAAGGTCGTTTCGGAGCGAAAGTTAAAATGGTAGACGAGCGCCTGACCAGCTTTGCCGCGAAGGAGATTTTACGAGACCAGGGCCACGCGGGGAACTACAAACGCCAACCTGCAGATGCCATGGCTGCAAAACTGATTCTGGAAACCTGGCTACAGTCGGGCCCGGCGCCCAGGTAGGGACCAGATTATTTAAACAGCTGGCCTTTATTCTCCGGCTTTTTTGCCTCCAAATCCAAAGCCATACCCTCAGGCACATGGCTCAACGAGTCGCTACCATCATCGTGAAGCTTAATCATAAGCCGCAAATCATTCGCGGAATCGGCGCAGCTCAGAGCGTCCTCATAGCTGATCGTCCCCTGTCGATAGAGTTCGAATATCGATTGATCAAAGGTTTGCATACCGAGCTCATTGGAGCGTTTCATTACACCTTTGAGTTCGTGAACTTCTCCGCCCCTGATCAGGTCCGCCACCCGGGGCGTATTTATCAACACTTCTACTGCCATTCTACGGCTTTTACCGTCTGTGCCCCGTATCAGCTGTTGAGCCAGCATGGCTTTAAGATTGAGCGACAGATCCATCCAGACTTGAGCGTGTCGCTCGACCGGGAAGAAGTTCAAAATCCGGTCAAGTGCCTGGTTGGCATTGTTTGCATGAAGGGTGCAAAGGCATAAGTGGCCGGTTTCAGCGAAAGTAAGCGCTTGCTCCATCGCATCTCGGGTACGTACCTCGCCGATAACAATTACATTGGGCGCCTGGCGCAGGGTGTTTTTCAATGCCTCCTCGAAGCTGGCAGTATCGATCCCCACCTCCCGCTGAGTAACAATGCAGCGATCGTGATCGTGGAGAAACTCAACGGGGTCCTCAACTGAAATAATGTGGCCTGCGCTGTTGCGGTTGCGATGACCTATCATGGCGGCAAGGGAGGTGCTCTTGCCGGTGCCCGTGGCTCCAACGAAGATTATCAACCCCCGGTTGGTCATCGCGAGTGACTCGGTAATCGGTGGTAAATTAAGCTGCTCCACGGTGGGAATCTTGGTCTCCAAACGCCGCAATACAACGCCAACATTGCCGCGCTGGAAAAATGCCGACGCTCGAAAACGCCCGCCTAGCTCAGAGTTCAGGGCAAAATTACACTCGTGGGTTTGGAGAAACTCTTCACGCTGCGACTCTGTCATTAAGCCAAGCACAATTTCGCGACACTGTTCGGAGCTTAGCGCCTGAGAGCCGATTGGCACGAGGCTACCGTGCACTTTAATCGAAGGCGGCGCACCAGCGGTGATGAAGCCGTCGGAAGCGTGCTTATCACCCATGACACTTAAAAATTTCTGAACGTCCAAACTCAGACCCCCTGCATTTATCTAGAAAGCTAGCTAGAAGTTTTCAGGCTGCTTGGCCTTGGCTCTGGCCTCTTCTCGAGAAATCAGCCGCTGCTCCAGCAACGTGGTTAAACACTGATCCATGGTTTGCATGCCCATGGCTCCGCCAGTCTGTATCGCCGAGTACATTTGAGCAATTTTATCTTCCCGGATCAGATTACGAATAGCCGGTGTACCGCGCATGATTTCATGCGCTGCAATCCGCCCCCCGGAAACTCGCTTCATGAGAGTTTGTGCTACAACTGCCTGCAGTGATTCCGACAGCATTGAGCGAACCATCGATTTTTCCGAGGCGGGAAACACGTCGACAACCCGATCGATGGTTTTGGCAGCCGACGTGGTATGCAGCGTGCCGAATACCATATGACCGGTTTCTGCTGCGGTCAGCGCCAGTCGGATTGTCTCCAAGTCGCGCAACTCGCCAACCAGAATAATATCCGGGTCTTCGCGCAATGCCGAACGCAAAGCCTCGTTAAAGCCCAGTGTATCCCGATGCACTTCACGTTGATTTACCAGGCATTTCTTACTCTCGTGTACAAATTCGATGGGGTCTTCCACCGTCAGAATGTGTTCGTATTTATTCTCATTAATATGATCAACCATCGCCGCCAAGGTCGTCGATTTACCGGACCCGGTCGGCCCTGTCACCAGGCAAAGACCGCGGGGCAACATCGATATTTCTTTGAAAACGTCCCCCATTCCCAAGTCTTCCATCGATAGTACTTTGGATGGGATAGTTCTGAAAACACCACCGGCACCCCGGTTGTGATTAAACGCGTTCACTCGGAATCGTGCCACGCCGGGGACTTCGAAGGAAAAGTCAGTCTCCAAAAACTCTTCAAAATCCTTGCGCTGCTTGTCGTTCATTATATCGTAGATAAGCCCCTGAACCTCTTTGTGCTCCAGTGGCGGCAGGTTGATCCGGCGTACATCTCCATCGACCCTGATCATCGGCGGTAATCCTGCCGACAAGTGTAAGTCTGAAGCACCCTGTTTGGCGCTGAAGGCCAGCAACTCTGTTATGTCCATGCCATTCCTCTACTTATTATTGATGGTAGCATCAGGTCGAATCCATACTGCTTCGATCTCGGCGCCTATACAGTATAATACTCCTCACAGACCTCGTCCGACACCACGCTATGCTCGATCAAACCCTTAGCAACAAATTAACCGCCGTTAGACACAGAATACGACTGGCGGCAGAAAAATGCCAACGCGACCCAAAGTCCATTTCTCTGCTGGCCGTCAGTAAAACCCGCAGCGCCTCGGAAATACGCGCGGTACACAGCCTGGGCAACCTTTGCTTTGGCGAGAATTACCTACAGGAGGCTCAGGCCAAGCAAGCAGAGTTGGTAGACTTACCGCTACATTGGCACTTTATCGGACCCGTCCAATCCAACAAAACACGAGAAATCGCCGCCTCCTTTTCGTGGCTACATAGCCTGGATAGGGAGAAAATAGCCAACAGAGTCAGCCAATATCGACCCAAACACCTGCCTTCTCTACAGTGTTGTATTCAAGTAAACATCGATAGAGAGGCCAGCAAGGCCGGTGTGTTACCCGAAGAAGTCGTCGACTTCGCGGACCTGATGCGCGGGTTGAAGGGCATACAATTACGTGGACTGATGGCTATCCCGCGCCCTAGCGACGACTACGAGGAGCAGCTGGATAGCTATTCTCGACTGGCGCAACTGTCCCGCAACTTACAGCCCAGGCATCCGGACCTGGACCAACTTTCCATGGGGATGTCGCAGGATCTCGAAGCGGCCATCGCAGCTGGTTCGACGATGGTTCGAGTAGGCACCGATATATTCGGTCCGCGAGTCAAGCCGAACTGAGTCACACGAAACTGCGTCGCGCGTGTATACTTCCGAATTAATTTTTCGGCCGCCGATGCGGGTTTTACGGGAAGGGAACAACCTTTGATAGACGATGCGCACAAGCTTGCCTTTATTGGCGCGGGCAATATGGCCACCAGCATTATTGGAGGCCTGATTGCGCAGGGCTATTCCAGCGCCAGGATAACCGTCAGCGACCCGCACCCAGCCTCCTTATTAAAACTACAGAAATCGACTTCAATTCAGACGGCATCAGACAATTTAGCTGCAGTGGCCGGTGCCGATGTCATCGTACTTGCGGTGAAACCTCAGGTCATGAAGGCTGTGGTACGTGAGCTGGGCCCCGATCTGGAGCAGACCAACCCGGTACTCATATCCATCGCCGCGGGCATCACCGTAAGCAGCATTCAGTCCTGGTTGGGATGGCCCGCGGCGGTGGTGCGCTGCATGCCAAACACCCCTGCACTATTACAGATGGGTGCCACGGTGATGTTTGCGAGCCAAGAGGTTGTTCCCGCCCAAAAAGACCTGGCCCAGGCCATTCTAGAGGCGGTTGGTATTGCCCGCTGGACGGCGGCAGAGGCTCAGCTCGATGCTGTTACCGCGCTGTCGGGTAGCGGTCCGGCGTATTTTTTCCTATTGATAGAGGCCATGGCCAAAGTCGGCATTGAGCTCGGGCTAGAGCCTGAACTGAGTAATGAGCTTGCCATCAGTACAGCCTTCGGCGCTTCGCAAATGGCGGTGCAGGGAGGCTCGACGCTAGCTGAGTTACGACGCAGAGTCACCTCTCCTGGCGGCACCACTGCCGCCGCAATCGATAGCTTCGAGGCAGGCGACTTTCAGGGGCTGGTTAATACAGCAATGACCGCGGCCAGGGACCGGGCCGCAACAATGGCAGAAGAGCTCGGTTGAAATACAACCAATGGCGGAGAAGGTAAGATGGCAGCACTGATTGAAGTATTGTTGTATTTATTGCAGACATTATTCTCACTGTTCTGTATCGCGGTGTTGGTAAGGTTCTTATTGCAGTGGTCCGGCGCCGATTTCTATAATCCAATTTCCCAATTCCTGGTTAAGGTGACGGCTCCGCTACTCAACCCCCTGCGAAAGCTCATTCCCGGGTATCTGGGTATCGATATGGCTGCTCTGGTGCTGGCGCTGATAGTTCAGGCCATTGCGATCAGCTCCACATCTCTTCTTGTCGGGTTCGGAGTTCCAAATCCCTTTTTGCTGCTGATATGGGCTCCAATTGGGGTGCTAGCGATCCTGTTGAATATTTATTTTTTCGCGATTCTTGCCAACATTGTCGTCAGTTGGGTAGCGCCAGGCACGGCCAATGCTGCCACCATGATCCTATACCGACTCACCGAGCCGGTGATGGCGCCGTTTCGAAAAATGCTACCGTCCCTTGGGGGCCTCGACCTGTCGCCGATATTGGTCTTTGTTTCGATCAACATCGGCCAAATCGTACTTCGTCATTTAGCGAATGCCAGCGGTCTCCATCCCGGCCTGGTTTTGGGTTTGTAGTGTCCACAACAAGCCCCAGCTCCGCTGACTCTGTTGGTATTGTCACGCCACAGGTAATCAAATTTCTGCAGCCTCTGGCGCTTGCCTGCGGTCGCAATTTGGATGCGTTTGAGCTTATCTATGAAACCTACGGCGAACTGAACGCCGACAAGTCAAATGCGGTGTTGGTTTGTCACGCACTCAGCGGGCACCACCACGCCGCGGGCTACCACTCAGCTGATGACACAAAACCCGGCTGGTGGGACAACTGCATTGGCCCCGGCAAGCCGATCGATACCCGGGACTTCTTCGTGGTGAGCCTGAACAACCTCGGTGGCTGCCACGGCTCGACGGGGCCAGCCAGCATCAACCCCGACAATGGTAAGCCCTACGGACCGGACTTCCCTCCCATGAGAGCCCGCGACTGGGTTAACAGCCAAGCGCTGCTGGCGGACGCCCTCGGCATAGACCAGTGGGCCGCTGTGGTTGGCGGTAGCCTGGGAGCGATGCAGGCAATGCGCTGGGCATTGGAATACCCTGAGCGGGTGCGACACTGCCTTGTAATCGCCGCTGCAATGAAACTCTCTGCACAGAATATCGCGTTCAATGAAATTGCTCGACAGGCTATTTTGTCAGATCCAGATTACTGTGAAGGCAGGTATCTCAGCGCAAACACCATTCCCCGCCACGGCCTGGCAATTGCGCGGATGGTTGGACACATCACTTATCTATCGGATGATGCGATGTCCAGCAAGTTTGGCAGAGCGCTGCAACACGGTAGCTTTTCCCCGGACAGCGACGAATCGCTCGAGTTCCAGGTGGAGAGTTATCTACGCTATCAGGGTGCGGTGTTCTCCGATCAGTTTGACGCCAACACGTATCTGC
>JBLHKV010000088.1:0-13184 GCA_047618115.1 Halieaceae bacterium
TGAGCGCAGCGATGAGTGTCTCGTTTTCTTGAATTGTCAGAAAATTAATAAATCGAGCTTCATCGCTTAAGGCAAGACCAAGCGCCAGCTGCGGACTGTTTTTGAATTCTAAATCAATCATCGTCGGTACTGGAAGCGTCCTCGATATCACTGGGTATCGATGATTCTGAGCTGTCGTTTTCAAGCGCAGACACCACCCCCCTAGACCGGTCATTATTATACCAATCACTGAGTTTGTAGCTGCCGTGCAAATGTCGCAAAAAGACCATAATCACAGCGGACACGGGCAGAGCCAGAAGAATACCGACAAAACCCGCCAACTGCCCCCCAGCCAAAATAGCAAAAATGACGGCGACGGGGTGCAGTCCAATACGGTCGCCAACCAGCAAAGGCGTCAACAATGACCCCTCAATAACCTGTCCAACCCCATAAACGAGCACAACGCTGATGAGCGCGCTCCACTCCCCGAACTGACTGTAGGCGGCCACACTGGCGGCCAGAATACCAACCACAAAGCCCATATAGGGCACGATGCTGGCAAGCCCGGAAACTACACCGACGAGAATCGCCAACTGCAGACCGATCGCCCAGAGACCCACAGAGTAGATAGCGCCAAGCGCCAACATGACCATGAACTGACCACGAATAAACGCGCCGAGCACTTCGTCACACTCGCTGGCCAATAAATCTGCCTTGCCTACCCAGTGCCGAGGGATCAAGCCGCGAATTTCAGCGACCAGAATGTCCCAATCCCGAAGCAAATAAAATGCGACTACCGGTATTAATACAATCTGGGTAACAACCGTCAGGAAAGACAGACTCGATGTTCCCACCTGGCTCCACATCTGACCGGCAAACCGACCTACCGACTGCCAATTTTCGACCAGCGCGGCTTGAGCCTCGGAGCCGGGCAGCGACATCACGGGGATTTTAAACGTTTCCTCAAACCAGGGTGCGGCTACATTCTGAAGCCACTCGAGCATTGCCGGTAACTTCCCGGTCAGCAAATCCAACTGATGTCCCAACAGAGGAACCACCACTAATAATGCCAGCGATATCGCCAGTGATATCAACAGGAAAACCAGACTCGCGGCCACCGAGCGCTTCATACCCCAGGCTTCGAAGCGGTCTGCCAGGGGGTCCCCCAAATAGGCGAGCAGCGCTCCCACAAAAAAGGGTGCCAGTATTGGCTGCAGCGCGGAAATTAGAAAAATACAAAAACCGAAGACTAAGGCAACAACAACAGCTCTTTGATTTAAGGTCACGGGGCGACTCCTTGTAGCAGCGGCCAGCGATACGACAACGCCGCCTGTGCAGCGTTATTGTCGGCGACCGATCCAGATGTCGCAAGTGGCACCAATCGCGTCCCCAAAGCCAGGGCCAACCGCAGTTGCTCTCGACTCCCTTCCGCCAGCAGCCTGATTGCGACGATTTCACCGTCAATCGTTTCAACATTGGCATGGGAAACAGCTTCTATAGATTCGATAGCATGCACCAATGCAGCATAATCAGCGTAGTGGTCTATACCTTCAACGTACATCAGGATACCGCCAGGCTCGAACCGCCGGGGCGTAATGGCGTATTCATCTGACAGGATTTCGGCTATCTGTGCTGCGACGGAGTCAAACAAACCCTCCACCGGGCTTGCATCTGCGCCTATTCGGTAACCAGAATCTCCTTGTAAATATAACCAGTCCCCCACCAAGGTACCGTCCGTCATCTGCAAAATACGGCCAGTCAACACAGCTCTGGCGCTATAGCGGCCGGCTGCATTAGCAATAGCTGCCTCTTCAGGTCGCAACACTTGGGAAATACCAACATTCACTTCGTCTTCCAGGTCGAACAGTGGAAAGAACCAGGGTAATCCGCGATCGGACAATGCGCGCTCTAACTCCCCGACTAATTCTGGAGAATTCTCAGCCGTGACATAGGACGTTCCTGTGGGACTGTCCAGCGCCATCCAGATCAATACTTCGGGACGTCGAGCGGACCATATTGGTTGCATGGCAACTCGCAATAATTGACCGACCGCGCGCGGATCAAACTCCAACTGCAACAGCTGACCAGGCTCACCATCTTCACCAAGTGCAGCACCGTCATATCCGTACTGCAGGATGTACTGATCTGCTACCTCTATCGCATTGCGTATATTGGCCGCGCTTAGTGCCGACCGCCTACCCGACACCTTGACGAGAACCTCTCCCAGCCCTTTTCGAGCAGCGGACTTCAGCGTTGTGTCCTGCTGATCGGCTACCACCAGATCCGCCTTGTAAAGGTCCGGCACTACCGCTGCCGACGCCCCAATATGAGGCGCGGCCATAACGACAAGTAGCAGTGACCAAATAATTTTCACGCGAACATAAACTCCAATTGAACGATTCTTGAATTACGCCAGCCATTGTACCAGCCAGGAAAGTTACGCAACACCGAACGCTCAGGGTATAGATTATTGATCTGTACCATAAATTGCTCTATATGCCGCCGTGACATCCAAGTTAGAATGGCGCCCCAATCATCTGGCGAGCACAGGCCCCCGATAATGAGTACTAATCCTACCCAACCTGGTTTGAGTTACAAAGACGCCGGCGTCGACATCGACGCGGGCAATGCCCTGGTCGAACGCATCAAACACGTCGCCAAACGCACTCGCCGACCCGAAGTGATGGCGGGGTTGGGCGGATTTGGAGCCTTGTTTGAACTACCGACAGGTTACCGGGAACCTGTACTGGTGTCCGGCACCGATGGGGTGGGGACCAAACTAAGGCTGGCAATGGATCTCGGGCAACACGACACAGTGGGCATAGACCTGGTGGCGATGTGCGTGAATGACCTTATCGTCACTGGAGCTGAACCGCTGTTCTTCCTAGACTACTACGCCACCGGCCACCTCGATGTTGACACTGCAGCTGCTGTTGTCGCGGGGATTGGAGAGGGCTGTGCCCAGGCCGGATGTGCACTGGTCGGCGGCGAGACCGCTGAAATGCCTGGCATGTATCAAGATGGTGACTACGATCTAGCTGGATTTTGTGTGGGTGTCGTCGAAAAATCCGAGATTATCGATGGCTCATCCGTCGCCGCGGGCGATGCCTTAATCGCACTCGCTTCTTCCGGACCACACTCAAATGGCTTCTCGCTGATTCGGAAGGTTATCGAGGTTAGTGGCGCCGACCTGACCAGCCCTATGGCCGAGACCACTCTGGGCGAAGCCTTGATGGCGCCAACTCGCATCTATGTAAAACCCCTTCTCTCCCTGATGCAAGAAGTGCAGGTCAAGGCGCTGTCTCACATCACCGGAGGAGGCCTTCTGGAAAACATTCCAAGGGTATTACCCCAGGCATGTGGCGCCCAGATCGATGTGCGTAGCTGGCAGATACCGGCTGTTTTTGAGTGGCTGCAAAGCGCCGGAAATATAGACCGCCAAGAAATGTACCGCACCTTTAATTGCGGGGTCGGCATGGTGCTTTGCGTCGATCCTGCCGACGTAGAAAAAACTGTAGAACTTCTGCGTGCCAATGGTGAACAAGCATGGCTGCTCGGATCCGTTGAAGCCGCCACCGGCGCGGGAGAGCGCGTTAGAGTTGGCTGAGCCCATGAAAATCGCAGTGCTGATTTCGGGAAGTGGCTCTAATTTACAAGCTCTCATAGACGCCGTCGAGAAGGGAGAGTTGAGTGCAACTATCGCTTTAGTGATCAGCAATAACCCTGACGCAGGCGGGCTCGATCGAGCCCGATTGGCGGGCATTGACTGCATTGTCGTAAACCACCGTTGCTATGCCTCTCGCGAACACTTTGACCAGGCTCTGTTAGCGACGTTGGCGCCGTATTCCCCCGACCTGATCCTGCTAGCCGGGTTTATGCGCATTCTGACTGCCGACTTCATCGGTAACTATCACGGTAAACTTCTGAACATTCATCCATCCTTGTTGCCCAAGTACCCGGGGCTGCATACCCATCAGCGCGCCATCGACAATGGCGACAGTCTGGGTGGCGCGACCGTGCACTTTGTCACAGTGGAATTGGACGGAGGACCCCCGATAATTCAAGCCCGGGTATCTATAGAGGATAGCGATGATGCAACCACACTCGCCGAGCGAGTACTTATTGAGGAGCACAAGATTTACACGCTCGCAGCGCGCTGGTTCTGTGCTGGCCGACTCGCACTCAGCAGCGACAAGGCTACATTAGATGGCACCATTTTGGCGGATACCGGCGTTGTTTACAGCAAACTACCTTAGCGTGCTGCGCTTCATTGCCATCGCTCCCATGGTACTGACCGCTGTTTGCTTGGCCGGTGATCCTGCCAACACGGTTCCAACCGACTCAGCTCCTTCGCTTAGCTCTTACAAGGCTATCTATCGAAGCGAAATACGCGGCATGGTCGTCGACATCCATCGTCAACTGGAACGACTCCAGGATGGACAATATCAACTCGAGTCGAAGGCTGAAAAATTAGTGTACGGCTATAGTGAGACTAGTCGCTTTTCGACGGTGGACTCCCAACTGCTCCCCAATGCCTACCACTATCGCGGCACAGGCTTCAACAGGCGTGAAATTCGCATCGATTTCAATAGGGCAGAGGGCGTGGCTACCAGCCTTTACAAGGACAAGCATTATTCACTGCCGCTGGCGGACACAACCCAGGACAAACTCTCTTGGCAGGAAAGCATTCGACTCCAATTGCTGGCAAATACACGGCCCGATTCAAAGCAACTCGCCAAACTCGAGCTGCTGGATGGCAGGCGTCAGAAAAATTACTCCATAGAATTTTTGGGGCATGAGCAAATACAGACTCCACTGGGTAACTTTCGCGCGCTGCACATGGTACGCAAGGGGATCAAACAGGGAAGTGATCTGGATTTCTGGTTAGCGGAAGACTGGCAGTATCTATTGTTGAAAGCCCGTCAGAACGACAAAAAGGAAGGCGTTGTCACGGTGGAATTAATTGCTGCCACCCTGAACCAAACAACCGTATCAGGCGACTAGCCAGCACTGGCATCCTGCTTGCCGTCGCCGAACCAATCCAGCACACGATCTGCGGCAGCGGCGCTGTGGCCCTCCTTGATATGGGAGGCGACTGTCATAGCGGCGGCCGCAAGCGCACCGAGATCGTCGGTAAAACCTACGCCAACCAGGTAATCTGGAATCGCGTCGGCGGGTAATACAAAATAGGCCAAGGCGCTTAGAATAATGGTTTTCGCCCAGGTGGGAGTGTCCTGATCCTGCAGGCAGTAATAGAGCACCAGCGCCTTTTCGATAACCTCTCTTCCTGCCATCAGGGCCTGGCTCTTAACCTTGTCCCAAAAAGACACTTCGCTGTAGTTAGAATTTGAGTCTTCCACAAGCCCTCCTTAGACCGTCAACGCTCAACCACGCCCCGAGACTAACCGATTACACTGCAAATTTCAGCGGCAGTTAACAGCGGCGAAACGGGGGAATCAAACCTCCTGATAGTCGGCCATGGTTGGGCAACTACACATTAGATTGCGATCACCATAGACATTGTCCACCCGCCCAACCGGAACCCAATACTTGTGGTCCCGTAACCAGTCCAGCGGATAGGCGGCCTGAGTTCGCGAGTACGAGTGTCGCCAGTCATCAGCCGCGATCTCTTGTGCGGTGTGCGGCGCATGCGCGAGTGCGCTATCGGCCAGCTCAACACGCCCCTGGGCCACCGCGGTAATTTCGTGGCGAATTTCAATCATAGCGTCACAAAACCTGTCCAGCTCAGCTCGACTCTCACTTTCGGTCGGTTCGACCATCAAAGTACCCGGCACTGGAAAAGACATAGTCGGAGAGTGAAAGCCATAATCGATCAAGCGCTTCGCAACATCCTCGACGTCGACCCCGGTAGCCTCTTTGATGGGCCGTAGATCGAGGATACATTCGTGTGCGACCAGACCCTCTTTGCCCGTATAGAGAATAGGGTAGTGTGCGGAAAGTCGGGCAGCTACATAGTTAGCATTAAGGATGGCATTCAGCGTGGCCGCCCGGAGGCCATCCGCACCCATCATTCTGAGGTACATCCAACTGATAGGCAAAATACTGGCGCTGCCCCCCGCTGCTGCAGAAACCAGACCAACCGGTGCATCGGCGTTGCAGTCGGTCGCCGGCAAAAATGGTGCCAGGTGAGCGGCAACACCAATAGGCCCTACACCAGGCCCACCACCACCGTGAGGTATACAGAAGGTCTTATGGAGGTTGAGGTGAGATACATCGCCGCCAAAGTGTCCGGGATAACAAACGCCAACCATCGCGTTCATATTGGCGCCATCGATATAGACCTGCCCTCCCTGTCGGTGCACGATATCGCATATCTCGGTTATACCCTCCTCAAATACGCCGTGGGTAGACGGGTAAGTTACCATCAGCGCGGCCAATCTCTCGCCGTGCAGTTCTGCTTTGCCGCGCAAATCCTCAAGGTCTACGTTGCCCAATTCATCGCAGTTAACGACGACGACTTTCATACCGCACATCTGCGCAGAAGCGGGGTTGGTTCCGTGCGCCGAACTGGGGATCAAGCAAACATCCCGCCCTGCCTCGCCGCGACTTTTGTGATAGGCGCGAATGGCCAGAAGCCCCGCATACTCTCCCTGCGATCCGGCATTGGGTTGCAGGGAGATGGCTGAGTATCCAGTGACCTCGCAGAGCATGTGTTCCAATTCTGAAAACAGCTGTCGGTATCCGACAACCTGATCTTCAGGGGCGAGTGGATGAATCTGGCTGAACTCAGGCCAACTCACCGGCAACATTTCAGATGCCGCATTGAGCTTCATTGTGCAGGACCCAAGCGAGATCATCGATCGGTCCAGGGCGATATCGCAATCGGCCAGACGTCGCAAATATCGCATCATTTCAGTTTCTGAATGATAAAGAGTAAACACCGGGTGACGAAGTATCTCTGAGCTTCGCAGCAAGGATACCGGGATGCCGGGCTCGACCTCGGCCTCTAGTTCCCCGACCTGTAAGCTCGCACTAGCATCAAACGCTTGCCAAAGAGCGACAACATCTTCGGCCGTTGTAGTCTCATCCAGTGACACTCCCAATGTGGTGGCATCGATATAGCGCAGGTTCATACCGGCATCTCGAGCACGCTGATGAATACCGGCAGTTTTCGCTCCCGTATCCAGCGTTAGTGTGTCGAACCAAGTCTGATTAATAATGGAGAAGCCCAAGGTTCTCAAGCCACTGGCCAGAATATCTGTGAGCAAGTTCACCCTCTGCGAAATTCGCTGTAACCCTTCCGCACCGTGGTAAACCGCGTACATACCCGCCATAACAGCAAGTAGTACCTGTGCTGTACAGATATTGCTCGTCGCCTTCTCCCGGCGGATATGCTGCTCCCGGGTTTGAAGTGCCAGGCGGTAGGCCGGATTGCCGTGTACATCGACCGACACGCCTACGAGTCGCCCCGGCAAAGCTCTCTTGAATTTGTCCCGGGTAGCCATGTAACCCGCGTGGGGCCCACCAAAGCCCAGGGGAATGCCAAAACGCTGACTACTACCCACAACGACATCCGCGCCCAGGCTGCCCGGAGCCTCCAGCTCGACGAGCGCAAGCAGATCGGCTGCTACCACTACCAGGTTTTTAAACTGGTGTGCCGTCTCGGCAACTTCAGAAAAGTCGCGCACCTCGCCGTCGACACCGGGATATTGCAGCATGACGCCAAAGTAATCTTCCGCGTTGTACTCCTTCCATGCATCGCCCACTACCAACTCAATGGCGAGTGGTTCGGCTCGAGTCGCCAGCACAGCCAGCGATTGTGGTAGTACATTGCGATCGACAAAAAATCGCTGGGATGTAGCCCGCGACTGGCGCCGGCAAAGGGTCATGGCCTCGGCCGCGGCAGTGGCTTCATCGAGCATGGATGCGTTGGCCAGCTCCATCCCGGTAAGGTCGACAATCATGGTCTGGAAATTCAGGATGGCCTCGAGGCGTCCCTGCGATATTTCTGGTTGATAGGGGGTGTAAGCGGTGTACCACGCCGGGTTTTCAAATACGTTGCGCAGAATCACTGAGGGGGTATAGCTGTTGTAATAACCCTGACCGATATAGGACTTGTGCACCAAATTACCGCTGGCCATAGTGCGTAATTCGTCCAGTGCTGACTGCTCGGAAACGCCGGCCCGCAACTGCAGAGGCCGGTCGTCACGAATTGAGGCGGGGACTATTTTGTCGAGCAACTGCTCAAAGCTGTCCAGTCCCAGCGTATTCAACATGGCCTGCTGGTCTGAGACCGATGGGCCGATATGGCGGTGGGCAAACTCTCCCGGATGCTCCAACTCGTCCAACTGTCGTCGATTATGCAAGGTTTTTACTCCCATGTTGGTGTAGTGACACTTTCATTCCCTGACTTTCAATTAGCCCCTAAAGTACCGTTGCGGCACGAATGGGGTAGCTACGACCGTTACCGGTCTCGGTTTATCGCGAACCATGGCATTCAGCGACTGGCCCAGCCCGGCATAGTCCGACTCCACCAGAGCCATGGCCACTGGGCCGTCGAAGCTGGGAGCAAAACCCCCGCTTGTAACCAGCCCAACCTGAGTACCAATGTCGCTGACTATTGCGGCGCCCTCTCGAACCGGCGCCTTGCCTTCTATTTTCAGGCCAACGCGCTTTCTACCGGCCCCATCGCGCATTTGTGCCATGATCAAGTCAGCTCCCGGAAACCCCCCTGGTCGCGCTCCACCAGCGCGGCGAGCCTTGCTTATGGACCACTGTAGGCCAGCCTCAATCGGTGAGATTTCGGTGTTCATATCGTGTCCGTACAGGCACAAGCCCGACTCCAAACGCAGAGAATCCCGCGCACCCAAGCCGATTGGCTGCACTCGGCTATCGGACAGTAGGCGTCGCGCCAAGCGCTCCGCCGCATCCCCCGCAATAGATATTTCATAACCATCCTCGCCCGTATATCCCGACCTGGTGATGTAACACTCGACGCCGTCAATGGTGGCGCTCGTGCCCTTCAGGAAAATCAGTTCACCCGCCGCCGGCACAAATCCTTGCATAATCTCCGCCGCCGCGGGACCTTGCAGCGCAAGTAGCGCTCTATCGCTCAGTTCAAGCAGCTTTAAGTCGGGTAAACAGCGGCGCAAGTACTCGATATCTGCGCGCTTACAGTCGGCGTTCACAACCAGAAAGAACACATCTTCCGCCCACCGGCAAATGATCAGATCATCCCTGATACCGCCCTTTTCGTTGGTCAAAACACCGTAACTTTGTTGGTTAATTTCCAATCCCACGATATCGACGGGTATCAGCGCCTCCAGTGCAGCGGCGGCACCCGCTCCAGAAATCACCAACTGCCCCATATGACTCACATCAAACAGTCCAGCCATAGCGCGGGTGTGAAGGTGCTCTCCTTTGATCCCCAAAGGAAATTGTACGGGCATTTCGTAGCCCGCAAAGCTCACCATACGGCCGCCCAACTCCTTGTGCAGAGAATTCAAAGGTGTCTTCAGTGCATTTTGAATTATGTCGGTCACGGTAAACCCCCAGCGATTGTCTGTTATTGCACCATTTTAAGAACTATCAGAACATAATAAAAATTAATAATGTCTATGCTATCATTTACAAAATTTATGTATATATCGGACCCGCCATGGCCAAGAATCTACCTATAGATGTACTGCGCAGTTTTGTTACTGTTGCCGATATAGGTGGAGTTACTGCAGCTGGACAGCTACTGGGAAGAACCCAACCGGCCATCAGCCTGCAAATTAAAAGACTGGAAACATTACTCGATACCAGTTTGTTCAGCCGCGAGGGGCAAGGTCTGACCCTGACGGAACAGGGCGCAAAGTTATATGGCTACGCTCAACAAATTCTCCTGGTCAACGACGAGGCCGTAAATGAGTTTGTCAAACCCACGATTAGCGGTCTCATTCGCTTCGGAATCCCCAGTGAGTTTGCCACCGCTGTACTGCCCGGTATCCTCGGTCGTTTCACCCAGGCCTATCCCGGCGTCACTCTCGAGATTACCTGTGATCTCAGCAAGAACCTCCTAGATTCCGCCGCCGACCGCTTCGACCTGACGCTGGCGCTGCGCGACCCATCAAACCAGCACGAGCCAACACTGCTCAGGGAAGATCAACTGGTCTGGGCCAGTTCCCGTAGTGGTATACCATTGGATAAAAGTCCTACACCGCTAATCGTGGCTCCTGCGCCCTGCATCTACAGAGCCAGGGCCATCAACGCACTAAAGCAGGCCGGTCAACGCTGGCGCATTGTCTATACCAACACCGACCTGACCGGCATCAGCGCCGCCATCGAGGAAGGATTGGGGATAACTGTTCTAGCCTACTCCACCGTTCCGAAGCACCTGCGCATACTGGGTACTGACGAAGGGTTACCAGAGCTGGGGAAAGTTGGGATACACCTGATTCGCGATCGACGTAAAACGGCCGAGGCCGTCAATAGACTCGCAGAATTCGTGACGAGTAGCCTGGAGCGTATCTAAGCGGTTTCAGGCTCTGTTCTCAAGTTCTGCAATCATATTTTGAACCTGAAGCAAAAAGATGGTCATACTCTCGTCCGCAACGAGCTGTTCATCGATAAGGAGCTGAAAAGCTTCTGCCTCGATACGCCTGACCTCAGCACACAGTGCGGTGGTGTCGCGCTCAGTTTGCGAGCGCTGACGCAACGCCAGCAATTGCGCGTAAAACACGTCTATTCGATTTTTCTTACGCTTGCGGCGGGACCGATAGATGGCGATCCCCACCGAGCCCACTAACACCAAAGCGTATAGCCCCGTGTTGATCAACTCGGCATAGCGCTCGAGAAAGTCCGGTTCGTCGCGATTGAAATAACGCCACGCACCGGCGTGCATGGGCAAATTATAAGTATTGGGATCGGGCTCCTGTCCCAAGTACTCGAAAAATATGGGGCTCAAGCTGGTGAAATAGGGCTTGTTCTCGATCAAGGCCTTCATCATCAAATAGACAAGAGGTCCCGGTAGTTCTTTTCTACCGGCGAGTATCGTATCGACCCCCAGGGTCACTATAGGTTTTAAATAGTCGGGGCCATACATACCTTTAGGAATAATGACGGTCTGGAGCCGTGGCATATTATATTTTATAAGATCAATCGGGCCGCCTGGACCCAGCTCTTCCGGGTCGGCAAAACTGAATAGCCGCCAATCCGTCAGTAAAGCTTGCAGACTATCCGAGGACAGCGGCGCCATAATAAACAGAACGTCGGCATCATCTTCGCGGCTGTCGGTAATCCGAAAGTCTATCTGACTATAGGCTTTACTCTCACGCATCGAGAGCAGTAACTGCATTTCTGTACTCTTTCTTCCGGGCACAAAAACCAACCTGCCTCCGAGTAAATCTTGCAAATCATCCGCCACAATACTGGGGCGAACGAATACGTGTAGCACGTCTCGATACACCGGCAGCAATACGCTTACGCCTTCGGTATAGGGGTGGCTATTGTGGATGAAGGCCAGATCGATCTCACCGCTTTGCAACATGTCAATCTTGTCTTGGTCGGGTCGAAGGACGAGGACATCGAGCTCAAGCCCAACTTTCTCGGCCAAATTTTCATCCCTTCCCGTAGCCGCAACCAAGGGGCTGGACTCTTCGATACCCAACTTGAGTGTGCCGAGATCTATGCCGCAGGAACCCACGGACAGCACCAATAAAAGCGGGAGGCCAAACTGGAATTTTTTACGCATATCTACTCGGGCTGTTGCGGTGAAGATTATCCAGCATAGCCCCGAGGCGTAACAAAACCAAACACAACGTCGAGTTCAACAGGGCTCACGGATTTACACCGGCTGCTGAAAACCATCCAGAAACGGGCCATCCACGCAGAGTCGACGCCCATCGGGCGAATTGCAGGCGCCGCAAATACCTACTCCACACTTGGTCCAGTAGTCGATGGCGCTGAATATTTGGCCGGGCTGACAGAATTCGCGCTGCACGGCAATAGCGGCATGAACCATGGGCGCCGGCCCACAGTTATAAAACACCAGATTGCCTAGCTCCACTGCGGTGAGAGTTGCCAGAAATTCGCGTAGTAGTTCGGTAACCACGCCGTGGTATCCCATACTCCCATCATCGGTCGCCAAATGAACCGTTGCACAGCTGTGACAGGCCTCGAGGTGATAGAGTCGGTCGGCGCTGCGTGCGCCCAAAAACAATTCTGCATCGCCAAAGTCACGCGCGATCTGATAAACGGCTGCCAATCCGGTACCACCGGCCACCGCGATAATGCGGGCGTCCTCTGGCGGGTTTACCGGAATACCGTGAGGGCCCCGAACATAGGCCTCCGACCCCGGCTCCAGAGCCATCAATGCCGCTGTAAACTCTCCCACGTCGATCACAACCAGTGAGAATGGATCGTCGGTGAGCGCGGAAAAGGGTTTTTCACCCAAGCCAGGCACCCACAAAAACACAAATTCACCAGCCTGAACATTAATGCGGCGATCAAAAGTCAGGATGACAATGTCTTCGCATACCTTTTCGTTACTGACCAATGTTACGGCATCGAAGCTCATATCGATGTCGTAACGCACCAGGCTCTCTGCTTTGTTACCCGTGCCGTCCAGGTCATTTGATAGTTGCGAAAAATACGTCGCGATTTCGTCTGTTGTCATGCCCACCAGAGCAGAGCCAACCCCGATAATAGTAGCACCGGCCGATTTGAATTCACGCACGTCATCTGCGCTACTGATACCTCCGCAAGCTATGATGGGCACATCCACTGCGGCGGCCATTTCTGCCACGCACTTTAAAGCTATCGGTAGAACACCCTTTCCAGACAGACCACCCAAGCCATTGCTCAGTACCGGGTGACCGTGAGCTGAAAAACTACCGGGGCCGAGAGTGTTTATCGCGCAGAGTGCATCGGCACCCCCGGCTACTGCAGCTACGGCGATCTCCCCTATATTGGGCACGTTGGGAGTCAACTTTGCTACCACGGGAACTGAGACAACAGACTTTACCGCTGCGATAATGGCTCGAACCAATTCGGGATCCTGACCCATCGCCATGCCATAACCCTTCGCGTGTGGACAGGACAGATTGAGTTCGATGCCGTCAGCGTAATCAGCCAGAGCCAGGGCAACTTCGACATATTCCTCAACGCTACCGCCAAAAATTGAGACCAGCAAAAATCGATCGTC
This sequence comes from Halieaceae bacterium, assembly GCA_047618115.1. GTDB lineage: Bacteria > Pseudomonadota > Gammaproteobacteria > Pseudomonadales > Halieaceae > CALJGI01. The sequence goes on from JBLHKV010000088.1 coordinate 13,127, forward strand.
CGGGATTCGCAATTTCGCGAGCGCGCGTGCCGACGCCTCCGGCCCTGGATTAGTAAGT
>JBLHKV010000089.1:0-13078 GCA_047618115.1 Halieaceae bacterium
TTGGCCTCGATCACAACCTGCTCGACTGCCATTAACTTCTCGTTTTCCAGGCCTGTGTCATAGCGGATGCTTTGCGGACAATAGGCGCAGTCCTCGGGGCAGGCCCCGGTTTTGATAGATAGCAAGGTGCTTATCTGCACCTCGTTAGGGTCGAAATATTGGCGGTGAATGCCCTGCGCACGAAAGAGCAAATCGCTGAAAGGCAGATTGTATAAAGTCTGTACCTCATCTCGTTGCCAGTCGTGACGAAAGGTGGTTTGAGTAGCTTTAGACATAGTGTGTTTCCAGATTTCGACTATACTGCTGGGATGGCACATTACGCGCCTGTCAACCTGCAAGGATGCAAATGGTTAACAAGTATATCAAACCCGTTGTCGATTTTCTCTACCCCCAGCAATGTCTGCTGTGCGGACTATGCAGCCATCGCGACATCGCCATCTGCAGTGGATGCGAGCGAGACCTGTCTCAAAACCGACACTGCTGTCAGCTATGTGCCCTCCCACTGATAACAACCGAACTCGACTTGCTCTGTGGCCGATGCCAACAGGATGCTCCGAACTACGATCTGTGTATCTCTCCCTGGCTATACGACGATTCCATTTCCGGCCTGATAAGACCTATGAAGTTTCAAGCAAACCTGGCCGCAGCAAGCGCGCTGGGTAAATTATTAGCAAGAGAGCTCACCCAGCACTACAGCGACTCCGACTGGCCCGACTTGCTGATCCCAATGCCTCTGCACTGGTCCAGGCTTTGGCGACGGGGCTTTAACCAGGCGACCGAAATCAGCCTTGCTGTTCTGTCGGGCTTACTCGAGCTGAATGAGCCGAAACAGCATCTCCCCCGGCTTGCTTCCGGACACTGTAAGCGCGTACGCCGCACCACCAGCCAAGCCAGCCTGGGAGCCAAAAGCCGCAGTCTGAACATGTCCCATGCCTTCCAGGCCAAAAGTGCATGCAGCGGTCAGTACATTGCCTTGCTGGATGATGTAATAACCACAGGCGCTACGGTCGCCGCGGCCGCAAGTTCACTTCAGCTGGCCGGTGCTGCCGAAATCCACATATGGAGTCTGGCCAGAACTCCACTGCCAACATCCAGGAATCAGACACGCGACGGCGGTGCCGATACCGGCTAAGATAGCCAACCCTGATATTGCCGGATCGCAAGCCCATGGCGCGCCCGCTCCTACTGCTAACTCTGTGTTTGACCCTTGCGTCGGAGTCGTTTGCTGGAGAACCATTGCGAATCGCCGTTGCGGCAAATTTTCGACATGCTGCGGAACAGCTGGCAGCCACCTACACCGAACTTAGCGGTTACAAGTCGACCCTCCAGGTTGCCTCAACGGGTATGCTTTATGCGCAAATTATTCATGGCGCACCCTTCCATGTTTTTCTCGCAGCCGATAACGAGCGCCCGCAAAAACTTGTACAGGCGGGCCTTGCGGAGCCCGAAAGTCGAATGACCTATGCCGTTGGCGAGTTGGTATTGGTTCCGCCGGGCCCCACACCGGACTGGGCCGAGAACATTCGCTCTGAGAACCCTCGGGTTGCCATTGCCAACCCGACAATCGCTCCCTATGGCAAGGCGGCTCTGGAGGCGCTCAATTATCGGCACGTCGATATTCCCCTACACAAGCTGATAAAAGCCAACAACGTGGCACAAGCATTCCAAATGTGGGACACGGGGAACACCGATTATGCGCTGGTTTCTCGAGCTCAGGCTATCGGCACGCAGCACCGGATAATCCCCTTTGACAGCTACACACAGATTGACCAGCAGGCAGTACTCCTCAAGCGCGGCACCGCCCACCCTGCCGCCGGCGAATTTATGAAGTTTCTCAAGTCAGACCGGGCGCGCCAGCTGATTCGCGCCAGTGGCTATGGTTTAGCGAGTATTCCACAGTCGTGACACCACTAGACACAGGTGCCATCTTACTTACACTGAAGTTGGCCGCGGTTTCCACCTTCATTCTTGTAATTATCGGCACCCCCGTGGCTTGGTGGCTGGCTCAATCCAGGGGTGCTCGCAGAACATTTGTCGAAAGCGTTATTGCCTTGCCACTGGTCCTGCCACCTACGGTGGTGGGTTTTTATCTGTTAGTGGCATTCTCCCCCGATGCCAGCCTGGGCAAATTGTGGCTGCAGATAACCGGTAGTAATTTGGCTTTTACATTCAGCGCGCTGGTGCTGGGATCGGTATTGTATTCCATGCCCTTCGTCATCCAGCCTTTGCAATCGGCATTCAGACAGGTACCTAAAGATATTTTAGAGGCCGCCGCTACTATGGGCGCGAAACCGCGGGAGCAATTCTTTTCAGTGGTCCTGCCGGTTTGCCGACGCAGCTTCATTACGGCAGCCAGCCTTGGGTTTGCCCACACCGTGGGCGAGTTTGGCATTGTGTTGATGATCGGTGGCAACATCCCCAACGAGACACAGGTCTTATCGATTCGTCTGTATGACCAGGTCGAGTCGCTGCAATACAGTCAGGCTCACAGCCTCGCCGCGGGACTGCTGGTCTTCTCTTTTCTGTTGCTGTACCTGATTTATCGCGGCGACAAACAAGCCCGTGTCGGGTTTGGCAGCTAAGATGACGCTGAAGGCCGCAGTACAGTTAAACCGTGCAGATGGTTTCAAACTCAGCGTTGACTTAGAACTCCCGCGGACCGGGGTTACCGCCCTGTACGGGCACAGTGGTGCTGGAAAAACTACACTGCTGCGCTGTATTGCAGGCCTGGAGCGCGGCGAACTCGGCACAGAAATACACTGTGGAGAGGACTGCTGGCAAAACCGCTCCCATTTTGTCCCAGCCGAACAGCGCGGTATCGGCTACGTATTTCAGGACGCGAGACTGCTTCCCCACCTGACCACCCGCGGCAACCTCGACTACGCTGTAAAGTACTCGGGCCGCTGGCACAACAACCCACTGGTACCCAACATCGACCAGGTGGTGTCCTGGCTCGGCCTCGAGTCATTGCTGAATAAACCGGCCACAGAGTTATCGGGCGGCCAGGCGCAGCGAGTGGCTATCGCCAGAGCACTGCTATGCAGCCACAACATTCTGGTGATGGATGAGCCAGTCTCCGCGTTGGATGGGCTGGCGCGTCAGCATATTCTCAACTATCTCGACTCGATTCACCGCGAGCTAGAGATTCCGATCCTCTACATCAGCCACAATCTGGAAGAGGTCAGCGTACTCGCCGACCATCTGGTGGTTATGGAAAACGGTGAGGTAATCGAGCGAGGTTCTCCGCTAGCGCTCAGCTCGCAAATAAATTTGGATATGGCCCACGATGAACAGGCCGCTGCCATCATCTCCGGGAAAGTCAGCAGCATTGACACTCAATTCAAATTAACAGAAATAAATTTGGGCACACAGGTGATATACCTCGCACAGAGTCGACACGCCATTGGGGATCAGGTCAGAGTCCGGGTTCCCGCGCGCGATGTGAGTGTGACGCTGGCACGCCCCGAGCGCACCAGTATTTTGAATATCCTCCCTTGCCGGATCGATCAACTAGACGATAGCCGCGCTACTGGAGCGCTGCTGCGACTCGAGCACGACGGTCAATATTTATTGGCCCGTGTAACGCACAAATCAGTAGCAAAGCTGGCTCTGGAAGTGGGAATGCAGGTATTTGCACAGATAAAAAGCGTCGCTCTACTATCCGACAGCAACCAGCCTACAGTCATCGAGGTACCGCAATGACAGCAGTGTCACCACACCCCTACTCAGAGCTCTCTATGGAGGTAGTAATGGGCGCAGTGGAGTCCTTGGGCTACCTCTGCGACGCCAGACTACTCGCGCTGAATAGCTACGAAAACAGGGTATATCAGGTGGGGATTGAAGACGAATTACCGCTTATCGCCAAGTTCTACCGACCGGACCGCTGGACGCGTGAGCAGATCCTGGAAGAGCATAGCTTCAGTCAGGAATTAGTGGAAACCGATATTTCCGTGATCGCTCCAATGCGCGATGAAGATGGCAAAAGTCTGCACGACTACGGCGGATTTATGTTTGCCATATTCGAGCGGCGAGGCGGTCATCCGCCGGAGCTGGACAACGGTGATAACCTGTTGGTATTGGGCCGTACCCTTGGTCGTATCCACCAGGTTGGCGCCAGCGTACCTTTCAGCCAGCGAGTAGAACTCACATCACAACGCTGGGCTCGCGACAGCGTGGAATTTGTGGCCGAGAATTTTATTCCAGGAGAACTGAAGCCTGCTTACTCGAGTCTCACCAATGATCTGGTGGCGGCGGTAGAAGAAATTTACCAGCCGACGCCGGCGGATCTGATCCGCTGTCACGGCGACTGCCATATTGGCAACATCCTCTGGCGGGACAATATCGCTCACTTTGTCGATCTGGATGACTGCGTATCAGCCCCGGCAATACAAGACTTATGGATGTTCCTGAGCGGTGAGCGGGATCAACGCCAACTACAGCTCAGCGATCTGGAGGCCGGTTATAGTGAGTTCCGCGACTTCCCAAGAGGACAGCTACGGTGGATCGAAGCAATGCGTACGATGCGCATCATGTATTACAGTGCGTGGCTGGCGCGACGCTGGGAAGACCCCGCCTTTCCCATGGCCTTTCCCTGGTTCAACTCAGTTCGCTACTGGTCCGACCATATACTCGAACTACGCGAGCAGATGGCCGTGCTGCAAGAGCCACCACTAATCCTGTATTGAAAATACTCAGTCCAGTTTTGAAGGGAATAATATCGACCGAATCCAGTGAAAGTAGCTATTCTTCCCTAACACCTGTTTGTCGACGGCATCAAAAAAATCTTCAGACCCCTGGGGATCCGCAAAAAATTCATTGCGAGTGACAAACTCACGCTGCGGATCCAACTGCTTAACAACCCGCGCAGGATTGCCAGCCACGACCACATTGGCGGGCACATTTTTTACCACGACAGCTCGCGCAGCTACCACGCTATTTTCGCCAATCGTGACGCCTTTGAGTACCGTTGCGCCGTCTCCCAGCCAGACGTTGTCGCCGATATGCACTGGCGTCGGCTCGGAGCTTCGACTCGTTCGATCATATAGGGTGTGCCAATCGGAATCGGTTATGTAGACCCCATTTGCCATCATCACCGCATCGCCAATGCATATCTCGTCTGATGCGCTAATTCGAGTGCCGGGACTGCAAAGAACGTTATCGCCTATAGTAATGCGTCCGGCGCCAGCCTCTCGCCCCCACACTGCTACATTGACTGGGGAGTCTCGCTCACCGATGGCCGTCCAGCAATTGCCAATCTCGATATTGGGACCAGAAACGTTGACGTACCACGGCTTCATGATGGTGTGATAGTCGCCCAAGCGTTTACAGCGGGGCCTCAGGAAGTAATTGGCGTACCACTTTCGGAGCTGTAAATAGACTTTCTTTACCTGGTAGGGTCTTAAATCTGCGCGCATGAATGTGCATCTCTTCTCTCAACTTGCATAATGATCTCCTGTAATGGCCTTCAGCTCAAATCAAAGAGCTCAAACAGGTAAACCAAACCGTTGAGAAACTGGAACGATCGATGAAACGCATCATTTTTATATGCACTCATAACTCAGCCCGCTCACAATTGGCAGAGGCTCTAATGCGCAGAAACTTCGGGCAATCCTACCAGGCCTTCAGCGCCGGCACCGAGCAAACGCAAGTCCACCCTCTGGCCATTCGCTCCATGGCAGAACTGGGTACGGACATCACAGCACAAAGATCCAAAACAACTACTGAATTTGAAGGCCAGGACTTCGACTACATTGTCACAGTTTGCGATCACGCCGCCGAGGTCTGCCCCACCTTTTACGGTCGGGGCGTCCGTATTCACCGATCATTTGCAGATCCTTCCGCCACACTAACGACCCAAGCAAAGATGTTGTGCGCATTCAACGCCTGTCGCGACGAAATTGACAGCTGGCTGCAAGATCAATTCGCACCATGACAGGTACTTCACAACCGGTGACCAGTAACCAAAGTGGGCCACACTCAAACCTTCTCGATCTGGTAAAACGTCACCTAAAAAGCCCGTTCCTCAAACCTATCGCCGCCCACAATCAGCTTGCCTTCGAAAAGGCTCAAGACTTTGTCACGGCCAGAGAGCTGCCGATATGCCTGGATTCTTTTTGTGGAACTGGATACAGCACCGCGCAACTGGCCGAAAAGTCGACAGATCGAATTTACATAGGCATCGATCAGTCTGGAAACCGACTCGACAAACATGGTCCGCAACAATCGGACAACTACCTTCTGGTCCAGGCTGAAGCAGGAGATTTTTGGCGGCTTGCCGTCGCTGCAGGATGGCGTATCGAGGAGCACTGGATCCTCTATCCGAACCCCTGGCCCAAAAGCGCCCATCTAAGCCGCAGACTTCACGGATCTCCAGTATTTCCAGCACTGCTCGCGCTGGGTGGGCAGCTTGAGTGTCGCAGTAATTGGCAACTCTATATTGAAGAACTTGGCCTTGTGCTGGACCATCTGGGCATGCCGACTGATATCTCCAGACTTGCTCCGGCTCCTCCGTTGACCCTGTTCGAAAAAAAATACCAGGCCAGCAACCATCCGCTCTGGCGCTGTAGCGCTAATCTGAAGCAGTTTCATAACAGGACTTGATCCGTTAGAGTATTCGAATGAAAAAGGTAGATGAATTATGAACAAGATCGCCAGCGGTAGCCGCATAGACAAGATCGATAGTGTTTGGCAAAGGATTAGAAAAGAGGCAGCCATCGATGCAGAGAGCGAGCCTATTCTAGCCAGTTTTCTCCACGCCACCATCTTAAACCACGACTCCTTGGAAACTGCCCTCAGCTTTCACCTGGCTAACAAGCTCGATAGCCCCACCGCGTCCGCCATGCTGATTCGCGAGGTAATAGAGCAGGCGATGGTGGAAGACGAGTGCCTGCCCCAGGCTATTCGGCGCGACCTTCAAGCAATAGAGGATCGAGACTCGGCATGCACGAGCCTGGCCAACCCATTTTTGTACTTCAAGGGCTATCAGGCGCTGCAGGTTCACCGTGTCGCTCATTGGTTATGGAAACAGGATCGGAAGCCCCTTGCACTATTTTTCCAGAGCAGAGTATCAGCCGGCTTTGGCGTTGATATCCACCCCGCCGCCAGGTTGGGCTACGGCATTATGTTGGATCACGCAACGGGAGTAGTTATCGGCGAAACTAGTGTTGTCGGCAATGATGTCTCCATAATGCAGTCGGTAACTCTCGGTGGAACCGGCAAGGAAGAGGGGGATCGTCACCCCAAGGTAGGCGATGGTGTACTTATCAGCGCCGGCGCAAAAATATTGGGAAACATCAGCATTGGTACGGGCGCGAAGGTGGGTGCGGGCAGCGTTGTGCTGCAGGATGTGCCCCCACATACGACCGTCGCAGGTGTTCCCGCAAAGGTCGTGGGCAAACCGGGTACCGACCTACCGGCGCTGGAAATGAATCACCAGTTGGCCTGCGATTGCGACGACGAGATGTGAACTTCTGGAAGAAACGCTAGCCTTGATGATAGGGCGCCGATAACTCGTGTACCGCCTCGATGAAAGCCCCAGCATGCGCAGGGTCAACTGACGGTGTGATGCCGTGACCCAAATTAAAAACATGCCCAGCTCCAGTGCCGTACGAGGCTAAGATGCGCGCCACCTCCTCACGAATTCTCTTTGGCGATGCAAACAGCATCGAGGGATCCATGTTCCCCTGCAACGCTACAGACTGACCAACCCGCGCCCGGGCGTCGCCAATATCGGTGGTCCAGTCTAGTCCTAGGCAGTGTGCGCCAGTTTCGGCCATAGATTCCAACCATTGACCGCCATTCTTGGTAAACAAGATTACCGGAACCGTGCGACCCTCCTGTTCTTTGATGAGGCCATTTATAATTAGCTTCATGTAAGCCAGCGAAAACTCTTGGTAGGCAGGACCACTCAAGCTACCACCCCATGTATCAAAAATCTGCACTACCTGAGCACCAGCCCGTATCTGGCCATTCAGATAACCAGTGACCGCGGTAGCCAACTTACTGAGCAACATATGCATGACTTCGGGCTGGTCAAATGCCATGGCCTTTACGCGCCCAAAATCTTTAGATGAACTTCCCTCGACCATATAGGTGGCGAGGGTCCAAGGGCTACCAGAAAAACCGATCAGTGGAACATCACCATTCAACTCTCGGCGGATAGTCCTGACGGCGTCCATGACATACTGCAGATCATCCTCCGGTTTAAGTTCTGGCAGGGCCTCTACAGCTTCGGCGGTCTGAACGGGTTTGCGAAAACGCGGGCCCTCGCCCTCTTCAAAATACAAGCCCAGCCCCATGGCATCCGGAATCGTCAAAATATCGGAAAACAGAATTGCGGCGTCCAACGGAAACCTGCGCAGTGGCTGCAAAGTCACTTCACAAGCTTGATCGGGGTTTGTGCACAGGTCCATAAAAGACCCTGCGGAGGAGCGCGCGGCGCGATATTCCGGCAGGTATCGCCCTGCCTGACGCATCATCCACACTGGTGTTACATCTACATCACGACGTTCCAAGGCGCGCAAAAACCGATCGTTTTTTAGCTTTGTCATTAATTTCCCGAAAGTATTTCCAATAGAAGAGTTTGCGGGACATCTGAGGTCACCATCGCGGAGCCGATTCTATCAAGTAATACCAATCGTAGCTTGCCATCAATCACCTTTTTGTCGACAGCCATAAGCTCCAAAAAGCGCTCCGGAGACATACCTTCCGGGGCCTGAACCGGCAGGCCAGCTGCTTCCAGCAAGGTCTGTAATCTGCTGATTTCGGCGACCTCGATCCTGCCCATGGCAACCGACAGCTTGAGAGCCATCATCATGCCAATAGCCACCGCCTCGCCATGCAGAAATACACCGTAGCCCTCGGCGGTTTCGATGGCGTGCCCAAAAGTGTGGCCGTAGTTAAGAATCGCCCGCACGCCTCCCTCACGCTCATCGGCAGCCACGACCGCGGCCTTGATGGAGCAGCTCCGTTCAATGGCTTCCGCTATCAGCACTTCATCCCGCGCGAGAAGTCCCTCGATACATTCACACAACCACTCATAAAAGGAAGCGTCACTGATCAAACCATATTTGATAACCTCGGCGAGCCCAGCAGAGAACTCCCGTGCAGGAAGGGTTTGCAAAGTATCCGTGTCTACAATGACGGCATTTGGCTGGTGAAACGCGCCTATCATATTTTTTCCAAGCGGATGATTGACACCAGTTTTTCCACCAACGGAAGAGTCCACCTGGGCTAATAAGGTGGTGGGTATCTGCACGAAGGCCACACCACGCTGATAACAAGCTGCAGCAAAGCCACACATATCGCCAACCACGCCGCCGCCCAATGCGACCAACGTAGTGGTTCGGTTATGGCCTTCGGCCAATAACTGATCGAAAACTTTCTCTAGGGTGGCGACAGTTTTGAATTGCTCGCCATCGGGGAGGATCACCTGGGAAATCTGCAGGCCGGTAAGAGCAGTCATTACGCGGTCCATATACAGAGGCATAACGGTCGGGTTAGTGACGACCATGACCTGTGATCCGTTGATATGTTGTCGCAAGATGTTTTCTTTGGCGAGTAATCCGCTGCCTATATAAATCGGATAACTACGCTCGGCAAGGTCGACCTGAATTGTGTGCTTTATCGAAGGCATAGCTTATCAATTAACCGAGGGAACTCCTGACCTGACTCAAGACTCGCAGGCGGCTGCGAGTTTTTGCGCGACTGAGCGAGGGCTACAGCCGTCGGTGTCGATAACGTAGTCAGCGATGTCCCTATAAAAGGGATCGCGATGAACCATGAGCTCGCGTAATACGGTTTCGGAATCTTCTCCCTGCAACAGCGGACGGCGAGTGTCTCGTTTGGTTCGACGCAACTGCTCTTCGATTGATGTATATAGATAGATGACGTAACCCCGGGCAGAGAGCGCTCGTCTGTTTTCAGGGTATTCGACGACGCCACCACCTGTGGCCAGAAGAATCCCGTTGCGCTCCGTCATCTCATCAATGACTTTCATCTCGCGCTTACGAAAACCCTCTTCTCCTTCGACATCAAAAATCCAGGGAATGTCGGCACCGGTCCGGTCCTCTATCTCCTGATCCGTATCGGCAAAGTCCAGCTTCAATAGTTGCGCTAGCTGTCGACCTATTGTCGTTTTGCCAGCACCCATTGGACCTACCAGGAATACTCGTGATGGAGAACCCATTAATCGAGCAATTCGTCAGACAAGATACGAGGTGTAATAAAAATTAACAGCTCGTTCTTGGTCTTGGTGGTCGCGGTACGTTTGAACAAACGACCGACATAAGGCAAATCGCCGAGGAAGGGGACTTTATCGGTACTCTCTAAATCTTCGGTTCTAAATACCCCACCCAAAACCACAGTCTCACCGTTGCCAACCAGTACACTGGTAGTCAATGATGTCGTATCAATGGTGGGAATCTGGGAACCATTTTCCCCTGTTACCAACTCGCCAACAGAATCCTGATTAATAACAAGTTCAAGCATAATTCGGTCATCAGGAGTGATATTGGGTGTGACCTCCAGGCCGAGAACAGCCTCTTTGAAGGAAACTGTTGTCTGGCCACTTGCGGAAGCCTGTTGATAGGGAATTTCGGTGCCTGACTTAATCGTAGCTTTACTCTTATCTCCAGTGATCACCTTCGGCTGGGAAACTATTTCCCCAACACCGCCAGCCTCCAACGCTGCAAGCTCGGCGCTTAACAACAAATCGTTACTGGTATAACCAATCGCAATCGAACCTGTGGGTCCGCTGACTCCGAGATCCACCAATAAAGCGCCAGGGAAATCGACCGATGCAGTACTACCGCCGATAACTGATTGCGTCAGGCCATTCGCTGTGTCATTACTACCGGAAATGCCGATAACCCCATCGCCGCCGTCTACGGTGTTGACATAGCCACCGCCCCATTGAATACCCAGTTGATGCGTGTAATCGGAGCGGGCGATGACAATGCGCGCCTCGATGACCACCTGTCGCACCGGCACATCTACCAGTTCGATGACGGCACGTATGTCGGCCAATTTTTTCGCGGTGTCGGTAATCAGCAGTGAATTGGTTCTCTCATCCACCAGAACCGAACCACGTGAAGATATTATGGTGCCTCTGTCATCGCTTCCTTGGTCGCCGTCTTGAATCTGTGAGCGACTACTCGATGACCCACCTTGCAGTAGCGCAAACACAACTGGCGCCGATGCATAACGAATGCGAATAAACTCTGTCTGCAGAGGTGAAAGTTCTTCAACCTGCTTGTTGGACTCGATCTCCAGGCGCTCGCGCTCCGCTATTTCTGACGCAGGTCCTATCATAAGAACGTTGCCAACCTGTCGTTTGTCCAAGCCTCGGGCCTTTAACACCAGATCCAATGCTTGATCCCACGGCACGTTTTGCAGGCGTAGAGTTATCCTGCCGACGACTGAGTCGCTCGCTACAAGGTTCAAACTGGTAAAATCGGCGATGAGCTGCAGAACGGCCCTGACCTCAATATCCTGAAAATTCAACGACAAGCGATCGCCCACATAGGTAAATTCAGCGCGGCGCTGCTCTATGTCACGCTCGGTCTGTGGCTTGACTGACACGACATAGGTATCATCAGTCTGGTAGGCCAGATAATCGTAATTTCCGACTGTTTCGAGCGATAGCGTAACCCCCTTGGTCGTGTTTAAAATTTCAACCGCCGTTACTGGCGTTGCAAAATCTGTAACGTCATACCGCCGCTGCAACTCCTGCGAAATACTGCCCTCGACAAACTCGACGTGGATAGTTTCTCCTTCGCTGAATACGTTGACGTCCTTATCGGGGTCGGCCAGAGTCAAAACCAGACGCGCTTCGCCTTCCTCACCCCGTTGAAAATCAAAATCACTGATACTGGCTACTCTTGCGCGCTCTTCAGGGTCGGCTTGTTGGAAAGACTCGGGGACACGCTTCAAGTAGTCACCAGCCCCCTCGTTACCGACCTCAATAAACATGGTGTTGCCGACCACCCTGGTCTTGTAGGGCAATAGCTCCACCAGGTTAATGATCATTCGTGTTCGATCACCCGCTTCGAGCACCACAACCCCGGTGGCATTACCAAAGGGCAAAGGGTATTTCTTGCGGTCGAGCGAACTACTTACGCCCACAAAATCCATAGAAATTCGAGCCGGGCTTTCAATCGTGTATGTCTTGGGGTCGGGCGGGGTATCTTCAAACTCTAAGCGGATTTCAAATTTGCTTTGAGGCTTAGAACTGAAATCGATACCGGTCAGTGCGTTGGCTGCTGCCAATTGTGTGCATAGACAACACACAAAGAAAAGCACCGATCCCATGGCAGCGTGCGCCGATTGCACAATGGGCAGGCGGCGACGCCCCTTCGACCATCTGTATATTTTCATCCCCATCACCAGTCGCATCATCCAGCCATATTAAGTTTTATTGTTCTAGGCCGCTCAATCCAGCCCTCGTTCCCGTCGGAGACTATCTCAATTACTGCGATATACATCTCCGTTGTCTCGACTATTTTGCCGTGGTTGCGCCCTACAAAACTGCCCTTTTTAACACGGTGTATACCACCCGCATCGTCTTTAATAAGTACAAAAAAATTGTCTGCCTGAGCCAACGTGCCTACCATGGTTAACGAATCAAAGGTGAACTGCTCCAAATACTCCTTAGTTCGATTTAAATCAGGTTTTACTGTCTGCCGTCCGATCGGATCTCCCGTGACAATCTGAATTGGGCGGTCAAACGGGCTTCGCATAGATGCAGCGCTGTAGGAAAAAGCCTTATAGGCCTTGAACGGCGGAATAGGCTGGATGTGCCCTCCAGGACGAGCACGTTTTTCGGCCATAAAAGCGTCCAGATCACTGTAGCCTGAATCTCCCGAACAGGCTGCAAGGCCCAGAATCGGAATGAGAAGTATAAGCAATGCACGCACGGCCTAGCTCTCCCCATCCTTGTAGCGGTATGTTTTGGCTGTAATATTCAGCGAAAGTATGCCGCTAGACTGATTACTATTGGCAAAGGTATTAACATTTTGGCCGATGGTAAAATCGTGCAGTGTCACAATTCTGGGGATTCCCGCCATGCCAGATACAAATG
>JBLHKV010000090.1:0-13077 GCA_047618115.1 Halieaceae bacterium
AGCGGTAAAATTTCCGTGGCGAACCTCCAACCAAAAAAATACCAGTCAGTGCGACTCGGACAGGCATCCGCCTGTCTTGTTGCTTTGCGAACCGAAGTTGATACCGCTCTTGAGTACCTCAATCGCAGTTGTTGTGTCGACGGCCTGTTTTCAGCCGCCCTGTTAGACGCTCATCAGCAGGTCAGCTACCAACTGGCCTTTTGCGTTGCGGAGCTAGAGGCGTCGGTAATCATGCTGGACTATGCAGAAAACGTATCCAGTAATGATAGTTTATGCGAGCCACTGTCTCTCGCATTCTGTGCGGATAATTTACGCACCGTATGGCAACGGCTGTTTTCTCACTCCGCAGAAGCCGGACTTTCCAGTCCCCGACTATTGGACTTGATAGGCAGCGAACCGCTGACGGGCTTTCTGGCAGAGCAAGGTGTGGCGCAGCTTGCTGAGATCGGAACCGATCTTCTTAAACGCCAAAATGTACTCCTGCCAAGTGGTCTAGGTGAAGAAAAAGACTTGATTCGAGATACCTTCTGCCGTTTCGCGGATGAAGTTGTGATGCCACGGGCCGAGCACATTCATCGTTTTGACACCGACATCCCCGATGAAATAATTGACGGTGCTGCGGACTTGGGCTGCTTTGGCACCTGTATACCAGAGCAATTTGGCGGTCTAATGCCCGATGAACGGCACGATAGCATTGGTATGCTGGTAGTGACCGAGGAATTATCGCGCGGTTCCCTAGGGGCAGCAGGCAGCCTGATCACCCGCCCGGAAATCGCCGCTCGCGCCCTACTTGCCGGAGGCACCGAAGAACAGAAAATATCCTGGTTACCGCGACTGGCGTCAGGTGAGAAGCTCGCTGCTATCGCCATAACCGAGCCGGATTATGGTTCAAATGTAGCCGCGCTTTCACTAAAGGCCACTAAAGCCGACGGCGGATGGCTAATCGAAGGGGCCAAAACCTGGTGTACCTTTGCCGGAAAGGCCGACGTAATTGTCGTAATTGCCCGCACCGATCCCGATCATCAGAAAGGGCATCGAGGCTTAAGCATGTTTCTGGTAGAAAAACCGCGCTTTGCCGGACATGAATTTTGCTTTGAGAACCCTGCCAGGGGTCGACTGACGGGAAAGGCTATCCCGACCATAGGTTATCGGGGTATGCACTCCTTTGATCTATTTTTTGAGAGTTTTTTCGTCCCCGACGCGGGATTAGTTGGCGCTGAGGATGGGCTGGGCCAGGGTTTTTACCTGTCTATGGCAGGGTTATCCGGTGGCCGCATACAAACATCGGCGCGCGCCTGTGGTGTTATGAAAGCAGCTCTCGAACGCGCTGTCACCTATGCTGGAGTTCGTAAAGTTTTCGGCGCCCCAATTGGTGACTATCAACTCACTCAAGTAAAGCTGGCACGCATGTGGGCAGCACTGACAGCCTCGAGACAATTCAGCTACGCAGTGGCACGTAAGTTAGATGACGGTGCCGGCAAGATGGACGCCAGCCTGGTCAAATTGTTCAGTTGCCGCGCGGCAGAATGGGTAACCCGCGAAGCTCTGCAAATTCACGGCGGCATGGGATACGCCGAAGAGAGCGACGTGAGTCGCTATTTTGTCGATGCCCGAGTCTTGTCAATCTTCGAGGGCGCTGAAGAAACCCTGGCTCTAAAGGTCATCTCTCGCGAGCTGATCGCCAATGCGAGCGAAATTCAAACCAAGGAGAAAAAATAGTGCAGGATGTACTGTCAGGTTTGCGGGTCATTGAGGGAAGTGCCTTTGTCGCAGCTCCCTCTGGTGGCATGACCCTGGCCCAGCTGGGTGCTGATGTCATTCGCTTTGATCCAATCGAAGGCGGCATTGACTACCACCGCTGGCCGGTGACAGAGAATAACGAGAGCCTTTACTGGCACAGCCTCAACAAGGGCAAGCGGTCGATTGCCGTGAACTTTAAAACACCCGAAGGACGTGAATTGTTAACGCAGTTGATCACTGCTCCCGGCGATGACTCTGGACTATTCCTGACCAATTTCCCCGCCCGAGGCTGGTTGGCCTATGACAATCTTCGCGTCCATCGCGAAGATCTAATTTATCTGAACCTTACCGGGGACAGGCATGGCACCAGCGCACTGGACTATACCGTTAACAGCAAAGTGGGCTTCCCGTATCTGACCGGTGCCTCTCCTGGCGGTGATCCAATAAACGCCCCCCTACCCGCTTGGGATGTGATAGCCGGGCAACACATCGCCTTGGGATTATTGGCCGCCGAACGTCAACGCCTGCGGTCGGGTAAAGGCCAGTTTGTGAAGCTGGCTTTGGCCGACGTAGCTTTGGCCACCATGGGTCATCTTGGCTACATCGGAGAGGTAATGGTGAATGGCACAGATCGCGAACCTCTGGGCAATTACATTTTTGGCACATTCGGTCGCGACTTCACCTGCAGAGACGGCAAAAAAGTAATGATTGTCGGTGTCAGTGCCAATCAATGGCTAGCCATTCTCAAAGCGACCGGGCAAGAACAGACAATTGCCAATCTGGCCCAATCCATGGGCCTGGATTTTAACAGGGAAGGTGATCGATACGCCGGCCGTGAGGCGATCAGCGCACAACTTGAACCCTGGTTTGCTGAGCGTGAATTCAGCGCTGTCGCACAGCAACTTGAAGTATGTGGCGTTTGCTGGGGCAAATATCAGACGGTGTCGGAGCTTGTCCACACAGACATAGATTGCTCTACAGATAACCCACTTTTTGAACAGATCGAACAACCCGGAATCGGCGAGTATTTGATGCCACAAAACCCACTAGGGTTCACAGGTGCAGACCGGCATGCAGTGCGCCCTGCTCCACGTTTGGGACAACACACCGATGAAATTCTTTCTGAAATTCTAGGTTTGAATAGCGGTGAGATTGGTCGTTATCACGACGCAGGAATTATCGCGGGCGCAAGTTAGTAACCAAGATTATTGCAGTTGCCGTCGGACAAAAATAATCGCCGAGGAAAAAGTAACTGTACCAATAACCAACAGAGGCCAAACATTGTCCAGTACATCTGCAGCGGGCATCGACTTAAGAAAAGAACCTTCCACTATAATGAGATAATGTTTGAGCGGACTCGCCTCGGCAATATACTGCAAAAACAAAGGCATGTTTTCTACCGGCGTGGTGAATCCAGAAATCAGCATAATGGGTATCAAGGTAAAAAACAGTCCAAGCACCGCCTGTTGTTGCGTCTTGGCGATTGATGAAATTACCAGGCCGACGCCGACCACAGAAAAGATGAAAGGCACCATCGCTGCGAGCAGCACCACCAAACTACCCTGGAACGGTATACCAAAACCAAAAACCGCTAGTAACACTAGTATAAAGCCAACAAAAACACTTCCAACCATGGGTGGAATTGTCTTGCTGATCAAAATTTCCAATGGCGTGCTCGGAGAAACCAACAGCTGATCGAAAGTACCCAATTCCCGCTCTCTAGCAATCGAAAGAGCAGCCATCATCAGCCCTGTCATCATCGACATGGTTGCGACTAGGGTTGGAATGATAAACCAGCGGAAATCCAGATTTACATTGAACCAATAACGCACTGCTGCTGCAGGGCGTGCAACGTAGTTGCCTTGGGCAGCCTCGATTTCCACGTTCATTTCAGCGGTGATAGCATTCAAGTAGGAAAAGGCCACCTGGCCCGAATTTGCCCGCCGACCATCAATAATTACCTGTACTTTACCGACGTTGCCAGCCAACACATTACGGGAAAAGTCCGCGGGGAACTGTAGCCCCAGTAACACTTCGTGTCGTTCTATTGCACTACTGAGTTCTTCCATACTCTGGTAGTAGCGGGTGCTGCCCACAAATTGGGCTGAACTTATCCTCTGAATCAGCTCTCGCGATGAGTGTCCGGCGTCCTGGTTAATAATAGCCAGGTCGACATTTCTTACATCCATAGTAGCTGCAAAACCAAAAATACAGATTTGTACCATCGGTAGGCCAAGCAGCGTAAAACGGGTTTTTGGGTCGCGCCAGAACATGATAAATTCCTTTACGATTGAGGCGAGCAGACGATCCAGCATCAGTCCAGCCTCTTTTTTAACTTGATGCGGATTATGCCGAAAAAGAATGCACCGACGCCAAGCATAGCTGCGATATCCCGCACGTAGACAGACCATACATCGCCTGCCAAAAACACGGTTTGCAGACTGGAAACAAAATAGCGGGCCGGGACAACGCGGGTAATTTGTTGCAGTACCCAGGGCATGCTGTGGATGTCATAGAGAAAACCAGAGAGCAACAGGGCCGGTAAAAAACCCGTTACAACAGCCATTTGTGCTGCAAGGAATTGATTCTTTACCAACGACGAGATCAACAGACCCTGACCCAGAGCGGGCACCAGGAATACCATACTGAGTAATAGCAATGCGCCAAAAGAACCTTCTAATGGCAAACCAAGCACCTGAATCGACAAAAAAGCACAACCAATCGCAGCCAGTGTACCCAACACGAAATATGGTAGTAGTTTGCTGAGGATAATTTCTCCCACGCTCGCTGGGGTCGCCATTAGGGCCTCCATAGTTCCTCGTTCCCACTCTCGTGACATAACCAATGCAGTTAGCAAGGTACCAATCATAGTGATGATAATAGCCATGGAGCCCGGCAAAAGTATGCGCCTGCTCTGCAGCTCAGGATTAAACCAAAAGCGTTGTTCCAAACTTATCGCCGCACTTGTAGCCTGGACGTCCGGGTGATCACTTAGCCAACTCTGGTAAACACCGCGCAGATAGCCAACGGTAAAATTTGCAGTGTTTGGGTTAGAAGCATCCGCGATAATTTGAATTGCGGCATCGCCTTGGCCGCCCAACAAACGAGCTTCAAAATCGGCTGGTATCACTGCAAATGCTTTTAGATCACCGGCAACCAGCATGTGTTCAACTTCACGGCGATGGCGGGCAGGTTTCACCCGCAGATACGGAGTGGCCGCAAAGGCCGCGGCCAGGCTCTGTGCCTGTGCACCATCGCTTTCCAGCACAATGCCCACATCCACGTCTTCAACATCCAGGGACATGGCAAAGGCAAATAGAAACAACAGAATAGGCGGCAACACGAAGGCTATTAACAAGGCAGCCGGGTCCCGCATAACCTGGTAGGATTCCTTTACGATAAGCGCTCTCAGTCGGCTCACGTAGCGCTCTCTACGGTATCGAGCAGCGCATTCTGGCGTTCAATCAGCCGAATGAAAGCATCCTCCATAGTTGGCTCAGGTGTAAGTTCATCTGCCACCATCGCTTTGAGAGCATCGGGCGTGTCGAGCGCAATAAGCTGGGAGCGATTTACCAAAGCGACACGATCGCAATATTCCGCTTCATCCATAAAATGAGTGGTCACCATTACCGTCACGCCGCGCGCTACGAGGCCTGTTATATGAGTCCAGAATTCGCGTCGTGTTATTGGATCGACACCTGAGGTCGGTTCGTCCAGAAACAAAATTTTAGGTCGATGCATTAGCGCACAGGCCAGCGCCAACCGCTGTTTAAAACCTAGTGGAATATCATCGGGCGATTGCTCGAGGATTGTCTCCAGCTCGAAGACCTCGATCATCTCAGCTACCCGTTCGCGTCTCTGGGGACGCTTTAATCCATAAACACCAGAGAAGAATTCTAAGTTCTGCCGAACTGATAATGTGCCATAAAGAGAAAATTTCTGCGCCATATAACCCAGCTGTAACTTCACCTCACTGGGTGAACACCGGATATCCAGGCCGGCCACCTCCGCAATACCACTGCTTGGCTTTAGCAGTCCGCAGAGTATCTTGAACGTGGTCGATTTACCCGCCCCGTTTGGACCCAGCAAGCCAAATATTTCGCCTTGATGAACATCAAAAGTAATTCGATCAGTGGCAGTAAAACTTCCAAATTGTTTGGTCAGCTCACGACAGCTCACCATGGTTTGTTCGGAGTGGGGCAATAGTGCTACCCGCTCCGCGATTGCGGAAGCGCCACCCGGCCCACCGCCCAGCAAATCAATAAAGGCATCCTCGAAACGCGGTGGAGTGTGCTCAATTCTGGCATCGAAAGACTCCGCGAGCTGCTTAATCATAGTGTCGCTGGCACCTTCAGCCAGCACCAATCGTACAGATGCACCCTGAATGACACCATCTCTTACACACTGCATCTTCAATGCACTGGTGAGGGCTTCGCGACGATTGCCTTTAATATCACGCATAAGAAAGCTGCGTCCGGCCAGGCGCCTGGTCAACTCCTGAGGCGCCCCGGCATACAGTATCTCGCCTTGATCCAGCAGTATGACTTCCTGACAGCGCTCCGCTTCATCCAGGTACGCTGTAGACCAAACCACAGCCATTCCGTCATCCACGAGTTGCTGTACTATCGCCCACAAATGCTGGCGGCTGACCGGGTCGACACCCACACTGGGTTCATCCAGCAAGAGTACCTTCGGCCGTGCCATCAACGCGCAAGCCAGGCCTAACTTCTGCTTCATACCGCCAGACAAAGCCCCCGCCATGCGCTCTCTGAAGGGTGCCAGGCCAGTGAACCTCAACAACTCCTCAAACAGTTCACTGCCCGGGCCGGAGTCCATTCCACGCAGGTCTGCGTACAACACCAAATTTTCCAGCACCGACAGGTCTTCATAAAGACCGAAGCGCTGCGGCATGTAACCGCTGATTTCGTGAATTTGCTTTGCCTGTGAAACAACATCGAAACCACACACAGAGATGGTTCCGCTATCTGGAACGAGCAAGCCCGCCAATGAGCGCATTAAAGTTGTCTTGCCTGATCCATCCGGACCAACCAAGCCAGTCAGTCGGCCTCCCTCTATGCGCACTGTTATGTTCTTCAGGGCCTCGTTATTACCGAAAGCCTTACTAAAGCCGGCAACATCCACGCCAATCGTCATATTAAAATCAGCTAGCGTCGAGTCTAATAGTAACCGGCATGCCCTGCCGTAAGCCCCCGTCCGGGCTGGTTATCACAATGCGTAAGCGGTACACCAAATCAGTGCGCAGCTCAGGGGTTTCTACAGATTTGGGCGTAAATTCCGCACGAGGAGATATGAACCCTATCTGGCCTACGTACTCCACGACGGACGAATCAGTGGTGACAGTCACCTTGTTGCCGGGAGCCACTCTACCAAGATTCGGCTCAGCGACGTAGGCTCGCACATACACAGTATCCGTAAGCGACAGCGCATAAACCGGCACACCGACACCAACAATCGAACCCGGTTCGCGTGCCCGAGTCAGGATCACTCCATCGTTAGGTGCGACTAGTTGCGTGTCAGCCTGCTGGGTTTTAGCCTGCTCCAAACGAGCCTGTGCTGCGGAAAGAGCTGCTTCACCTGCGTCTATGGCTTCGCTACGAACACCCTCCACTGCCAGTTCCAGCGCCTCCTTATTGGCAATCAATCTAGCCTGGGTTTGATCGAGCTCCGATTTAGCCGCATCTAGCAGACGTTGACTGCTAACCCCTCTCGTCACCAGGCCCTTTTGCCGATTGAACTCCTGGCTGGCATTGGTTAGTGCTGCCCTGACTTCAGTTACGCGAGCCCGGGCCTGTTCTATTTCCTGTGGCCGCGAACCCGAACGTAGCGTTGCGAGACGCGCCGCGGCCTCAGCCACCATTGCTTGTGCCACTGCCGTACCATCCCGCAGAGGTTTGTCATCGAGGGCAGCCATTAGCTGGCCTTTGGTGACTGCATCTCCTTCCTCGAATATCATTTCCTGCAATCGACCGGCAACCCTGAAACCTAACTGCACCTCACGAATATCAATATTGCCGTAGAGAACAAGCTCCCCACCAGCATCGGCGCGCGGCCAGAAAAACCAAGCGGAGCAACCGATAGCCAATACCGCGATGATGGTAATAATACGTTTCTTCATTGAAAAACTGCTCCAGGCGAAAACTGGGACTCGAGGCTGATACGAAACTGTTCTTTGAAAGTTTTGATGTTAGCTGGAGTTAACTCACGCCAGGAAAGGTACTCCGTCACCGTTCCCCTGCCAATGTGAAAAATCAGCACTTGGCCCACCAACATATAGGTTCGCACACGACAAGCCTCAGAAGCCGCGTCCAGCCCGGATGCAACACTCACTAGATGGGTAAGCATTTCCATCATCTCACCCATTATGCCTTGGTAAACTACTTGGAATACCTCGGATGGGTCCTGTTGCTCACGAACCATCAAACGAACCCACTTGGCCGACGCTGGACACCCAAACATGTCGATTATAGCGCTGAACGCCAGGTCCATAAGCTGCACTGCCTGATGCCGACGTTCGGTTTCAACGTCGGCCAAATTGCCAAGGCGATCCATTACCTCTTCGATCACAGGTTCCATAAGCTGCTGCATTTCGGCAACGATGTTTTCAAAAACTGCGCGATAGAGACCGCGCTTTCCATCAAAATGATAACTGATCAGTGCTTGGTTGGCGCCAGCGGAATCAGCTATTGCGCGGGTGCTGGCGGCGTCGAAACCGGCCTGGCCAAAGATATCGAGGGCAGCTTCGAGAAGGGCTTCTCGTGTTTGATCGCCCCTACTTCCAGTGTCGGTTGTACTCATATACACGATTATTAATCAGCCGATTAACTTAATCAATCGATTAATAATAATTTCTATTTGGCATCATGGGGTCCAGAATCTAGGCTGAGATTCATAATTGTGCAATGTTTTTGCCGGGAGTTATGGAACGAGATCTTATAGTGATAAATAATGGCCGCAGACAACTAAAGGAAGAATTATGCGTAGAGCAGCAATTGTGTCGCCGGTTCGCACCCCGGTGGGAAAGTTTCTTGGCAGCCTGCGGGGCATTCCAGCTGGCGAACTCGGCGCCATCGCTATCAAAGCACTGATGGAGCGCTCCGGCTGCGACCCGGAGCGAGTCGACGATGTCATTTTCGCCCAGGGCTACGCCAGTGGTGAGGCACCTTGTATCGGCCGCTGGTCTGCTCTGGCGGCAGGCCTACCGGTAACTGTACCCGGAGTTCAAGTAGACCGCCGCTGTGGCAGTGGCCTACAAGCCGTTATCGATGCCGCCATGATGGTACAAACCGGAGCATCAGATATTGTTATCGCCGGTGGTGCGGAAAGCATGAGCAATGTGGAGCACTACAGCACCGATATGCGAGCTGGTGCACGCATGGGCTCGAGTACATTACACGATCGACTTACCCGCGGCCGGATGATGTCACAACCAGTCGAACGCTTTGGCGTTATCTCCGGCATGATAGAAACTGCGGAAAACCTGGCAAAAGACTACGGCATCAGCCGCGAAGACAGTGACGAATATGCCGCCTCGAGCCATCAGCGGGCCTCCGCAGCATGGGCCGCAGGCAAGTTCGACAAAGAGCTAATACCTGTCTCTGTTCCACAGCGCCGTGGAGATCCCATTGAGTTCGCCACCGATGAAGGCGTGCGTAATGACGCGACTTTGGAAAACCTAAGTGCTTTACGCCCGCTTGAAGGCGGAGTGGTAACGGCAGGTAATGCCAGTCAGCAAAGCGACGCGGCTGCCGCCTGCTTGATAGTCGCGGAGGACAAGCTGGAAGAACTAGGGCTGGAACCCATGGCTTATCTTACCGGCTGGGCCGCAGCGGGTTGCGAGCCTTCTCGAATGGGCATCGGTCCAGTGCCAGCGGTGGAGCGACTGTTTGCCCGCTCCGGCCTGGGGTGGAACGATATTGATCTGGTAGAACTCAATGAAGCTTTTGCCCCACAGGTACTGGCCGTACTCAAGGGCTGGAACTGGGATGACCGCGACAAACTCAACGTCAATGGCTCGGGGATATCACTAGGCCACCCGATAGGAGCAACCGGTGTACGTATTCTAACCAGCATGCTGCATGAGATGCATCGTCGCAAGGTTCGATACGGGCTAGAGACCATGTGCATCGGCGGCGGGCAGGGTATCGCCGCCGTCTTCGAAAGAGCCTGAAAAAATTCTACTTACACAAAGCACAAAGCATAAAGGAATTATCAAATGTCAGACGTACCGGTTTTCATGATTGCCAACCTCGTACCGATAGAAGGTCACGCAGGATACAGGACCTACGAAAAAGGGTTTTTTCCCATTTTGAAAAGATTTGGCGGCTCTTTTGTCACCTTTGATGACAACATCAAACACATGGAAGGAACCGAGCCAAGGCCCGGTCGCATTATCATCTTTCAATTTCCCTCGGAAGAAGCCGCCGAGGCCTGGTATAACGACCCCGAGTATCAAGCGCTGTCGGAACATCGCAGAGCCGGCGCGGAGCTCAAATCTCTGACCATGGTGCACGGTATTCCACCACGGGGATAATCATACGCGCATTGCATTTGACCACATTCTCTGCGGTGACGTTGCAGAATACTGCGCAAAACGCCCG
Source organism: Halieaceae bacterium (assembly GCA_047618115.1). GTDB lineage: Bacteria > Pseudomonadota > Gammaproteobacteria > Pseudomonadales > Halieaceae > CALJGI01. The sequence continues at coordinate 10,359 of JBLHKV010000090.1, forward strand.
GGTTGCCAAAAAAAAACGGAAACCTGTAGCTACTTAACCGATATCTTCATTCTGTAGCTAGATCAATTGACAGCAAATTATGATTTGATAAATATAAGCACTTATAGCACGCTACGCAGCGTGCATTTTTGCCACGATTGAATGCAATAACAAGGAGACAACATGTCCGGTTTTGACAAGGTAGTGACAAGCTACGAAGAGGCATTGGATGGTCTAGAGGACAATATGACCGTAATTGCAGGTGGATTTGGTCTTTGTGGTATCCCCGAAAACCTGATTGCCGAAATCAGGCGTAAAGGCACGAAAGGTTTAACCGTAGCATCCAATAACTGCGGCACCGATGCTTGCGGGCTGGGTATATTACTTATCGACAAACAGATCAAGAAAATGATTGCCTCTTATGTGGGTGAAAATGCAATGTTTGAAGCCCAGATGATGAGCGGCGAATTGGAGGTTGAACTCACCCCGCAGGGTACTTTGGCCGAAAAGATGCGTGCTGGCGGCGCCGGCATTCCGGCTTTCTTCACCGCGACCGGTTACGGCACACCCGTAGGTGAAGGCAAAGAAGTACGTGAATTTAAGGGCCGACACTACATCCTCGAGGAAGCTCTGCAAGGAGACTTTTCTATTAGTAAGGCATGGAAAGCCGATCGCCACGGCAATTTGATATTTCGCAAGACGGCGCGTAATTTCAACCCCATGGCTATCACCGCCGGAAAAATTGCCGTAGTCGAGGTGGAGGAAATCGTGGAGGTGGGCGAGTTGGATCCCGATGAAATCCATCTGTCGGGAATTTACGTCAACCGACTGATACAGGGTACTTTTAAAAAGACTATCGAACAACGCACCGTGCGTAGCGCATAAGGAGAATTGCAATGGCTTTGACTCGCGAACAACTGGCGCAGCGTGTAGCGCAAGAATTTCAAGATGGCTTCTACGTCAACCTCGGTATCGGCATCCCTACCCTGGCGGCCAACTACATTCCAGAGGATATGGACGTGGTACTGCAGTCAGAAAATGGGCTATTGGGCATGGGTCCATTCCCATTGGATGAAGAAGTAGATGCGGACCTGATCAACGCAGGAAAGCAGACAGTGACCATGGTGAAAGGCGCTTCTATCTTTTCTTCTGCAGATTCTTTTGCCATGATTCGAGGCGGGCACGTTGACTTGACGGTACTGGGAGCATTTGAGGTAGATTGCCAAGGTAACATAGCCTCGTACATGATCCCCGGCAAGCTAATCAAGGGCATGGGTGGCGCCATGGACCTGGTCGCGGGCGCAGACAACATTATTGTTACAATGACGCACGCGTCCAAACACGGAGATTCTAAGCTGCTGCGTGAGTGCACCTTACCGCTAACCGGTAAGGGCTGTATCAAACGTGTACTAACCGACCTGGCGCTGATAGATATTGAAGGCGGGAAATTTATTCTGCGCGAACGAGCCCCGGGCGTCAGCGTGGAAGAAATTAGAAGATTAACCGCGGGAGAACTTGTTGTTCCCGACCACGTGCCGGAAATGACCTTCTAATCGAAAAGTCCTAGACCAGCCAGAGGCGTCAAAAAAGAACGACAATGAATATCCCGCCGACGCAAGATAGAAGGTCCGAGCCAGCAGTTCCTATTGATACAGAGCAATGGCCACCGGAGCTTTCTGCAGTAGCGAATGATATGAACGGAAAGCCAATCAATGTGCACAAGTTGATGGCGAATAATCCGGCCTTGTTGAACGCCTGGTGGACGTTTAGGAATCATTCCGTCAGTGGGGGTACGCTTGGGCTTCGCAAAGTAGAACTGTTGATTCTTAGAGTTGGCGTACACATGAATTGCTGGTACGAGTGGGCTTCGCACGTTGATCGTGCGGTGAAAGTGGGCATAGGCATCAATGAAATACACCGGGTTTTAGAGCTCGAAACCGACGAACATTGGTCGACCGACGAAGGTACCCTACTGCAAGCGGTCGATGAACTAACTCGCAGTCACACCATCAAAAGCGAGACACTGGCAACGCTCGAACAGCACTTTAGTACGCCACAAATCATGGACCTAATTGCCATCCACGGTATGTACTTAATACTGGCTGGCATGATAAAAACCTGGGGGCTTGCTCTGGATCCTGATGTACTAGAGCGAATTACCTCGCATACAAACGAGACGTCTTTTCACTCGGCTGCACAGCTCTTTAGAAACAACCTGAACTGACGAATGGCCTCGCCCCAATAATTCCCCCCGCTCAGAAACTCTTTCTGGATTGGTCACTGAGAAGCGATCGTAGCTCGGTGTAACCACCGATGTGTTCATCGTCAAAAAATATTTGTGGCACTGTCCGACGCTGACTACGCGTCATCATCTCTGAGTGCATTTCGGCGTCCCAGGCGACATCGATCTCAACAAAATCCATCCCGTGTGAGTTCAATAACTCCTTGGCAGCGTGGCAATAACCGCAACTGGCTTTACTGTACATCGTGATATTTTTCATGAAAATTCCTGTTTTTCTAGCCTGGGATCATTGACGAAAGACGGTATTCTACTTGATAAGACCCGGATTGATAACGGTGATTCTAACCGCCGGGTACTTGAAGCCTGAAAACACCTTGAGGACCCCGAGGAAGCACCAACTTACTACATCACCCATACTGGGGCGAAGCTATTCCTTGGTAGCGCAAATTGATCGAAGCAACACGTATACACGCGGCTAATCTCCATTGCACCGATTCG
>JBLHKV010000091.1:0-12865 GCA_047618115.1 Halieaceae bacterium
GGGCCCGATGGCCGCTCGTTTAGCCCAGCAAATGCGACAGCTCAGCCAGGATTTTCAGTTTGATGAGATTGCTTCATTACTCGAACAGGTCAACGTGGAGTCCTAAGATATGCCATTGCCTCAAATAGACCTCAAGGGAGCGGACATCCTAATCGTCGACGACAATCCGGTCAACCTGAAAGTTTTGCGCCAGGTACTGGAAGAAGCCGGGTATAATGTGCTTATCGCGACGAATGGCCCTAGTGCCCTCAAATTGGCGACCCAAGCCAAACCAGATGCTATAATGCTCGACGTGCGCATGCCGGTGATGGATGGCTACGCAGTCTGCCGCCGCCTCAAGTCAGACGAGACTACAGACGCTATCCCAGTGCTCTTTATTACAGGGGATGATCATGCCGATGCCTTAGTTGCTGGATTTGATGCCGGCGGTGTTGACTATATAACCAAACCTTTCCGCAAGGAAGAGGTTTTGATGCGTCTAAAAACGCACCTTAGTCTCAGTCATCTGACCAACGAATTGTTGGACAAGAACGAACTGCTCGAAAGGGAAAATGAGAGGAAGGGGCGCGAACTGGTCCAGGCCCGTGACTTGCAGACAGCGATGCTGCCGAAACAACAGCCCTCCTTTCCGCAAATCGATATGGGCTGGCACATGACGACAGCGAGTGAGGTTGGTGGCGATTACTATGACTATATTCTGACCGATGATGGAACGCTCACTTTTATATTGGGTGATGCTACGGGCCATGGCTTACAGGCAGGCAGCGTCGTTTTCGCTATCAAGATTATCTTCCAGAATTTGGATGAGGGCTCGACCATTGTCGATTCGTTCCAGATCATGTCGCGAAATCTTAGGGACATGAATTTGCAGCGTTTTGGCATGGCTATGGTCATGCTTAAACTGAAGGACAATCTGCTAAAAATTTCCTCCGCCGGTATTCCAGGTTTACTCATTTATCGAAATGCCGACCAGACGATAGAGGAAGTAGAAATACCGGGAATGCCATTGGGTTATGTTGCCCATTTTGACTATGAAGAGCGCGACGTACAATTGTGTAGCGGTGATGTTGTACTGCTCATGAGCGATGGGCTGATTGAACAGCAAAACGCCGCCGGGGAAATGCTCGGTTTTGAGCGCCCCCGGGAATATTTCCTTCAAGTTGCGGATCAACCCCCCGCCATAATTTGCCAGCATATGACCGAAAAAGGCGCCGAGTGGGCGGGTGATGTGCCACAGGGCGACGATATCACCTTTGTAGTTTTCAGAGTTCGCTAAGCCTGCTGGCTACTGATGGGACCTTTTACGAGGGATCGCGATCCCGGCGATCCCGGCGATCCCGGCGATCCCGGCGATCCTCATGGTCGGAATTTGACTATCTGATTAATCCGCTTGTCGTGGGTTCGAACCCCACCGGGTTTACCAATTAAAAGCAGGTACTTACGAGAAATCGTGGATGCCTGTTTTTTTGTTTATAGCCCAATTTCCATAGTTGATTTCACTCTATATGGTGAACTCGCTCGTTGATGAACTGCTCACTATCCGATTGTCGGAAGCGGGTAGACCGGTCTATTTTGATAAAAGAGAGTTTGGCGGTTGCCTTTAGTTCGAAAACCTTGGACCGACTAATCGCCAGTTGTTTAGCCACCTGTTCTATTTATCGTTGTTCGCTGGGTGTAATCGGATATCCTAGCGAGCAGGTGGTATATTCAATTTTGGCAAAAAAAGTAGGAGAAGATTGAAGGCACTCACGTATATAGCCGCGAGTGTCGTAAGCATCCTGGCAACAACCATTTTTTACGGTTCTGAAGCGGAATGCCGCGCTATTGCTCAGCGCGAATATCCAAACGATGCAGAAATTCACTTATGATCAGGCACAGTGATGCGCCCTCAGTTTTTCGTCATTCTGTAGGATTTGAATATTGCGACGCAGTGACCTAACGCTGAAAACGCTCTTTTGTAAAGGGAAGCTGATCACTTAAAGATAGCTACGCTGCCAAAGGTGAATATCCATGGGCACGAGCGAGTTTTTTCAATCGCTCTTTGCCTCCTTCATCTCTATTCACACGAGTATGAGCTAAATAATCTGTCACGAGTACTCGATATCAAGCGGGGATACATAAGATCTATAAAGAGATTTTCAGGGGGGCAGTTCAAGCGGTATGAGGGTAACTGGAGCAGTCTGGTGTGCGATACGTACTCGAGGTCGTGGTGGAATGTCGGCCTTGGCCGCCGGTCCGTTCCCGGCTCGGTGCGTCACGATGGACGAAAGAAGCTGTGAATAGGACCGATGGGCAAGAAATATAGGAACCACCTATTAATTACTTATTTTTCTTGCCAATAGTTGCTTTTATCGCACTCGCGAGAATATTCTAGGTAGACGTTTTATCCGACCTCTTTTGACTGCGAGTATATCATGCCCCGTACCGCTGAACTCTTAGCGCAAAAACAGAAAATTGTCAGCGCAGCCATCGCCCTTTATATCGACGATCGCGCAAACTTCACCATCGCTAACATAGCTCGCAAGACACGCATAAAAAAGGTCGATATTTATAGCCTATTCAATTCCCGCAGCGCGATCCTCAAGTATTACTATCCACTCTGCGTAGAGCGTTACCGGGTTATGATCGCCGAAATCGATGACTTCGCAACCTGGTCTCTTGAGGAAAAACTCGCCAACTTCGCCTATGCCCTTTTTGATATGCTACAGGAAGAACGCGAATTTGTTGACGAACACTTCACCGAGGCAATTGTTCACGGATCCGCTACTTCGCGCTTCGAGCACGATGTCGAAGCCCTACTGAGAGAATTTATCGGTGAAGACTGCACAGTAGGTTGGCTCGCGTCGTTTTTGGCACGAGAGTATTTGCACTTAGTACGTTTCTGGTTGGACGACGAGAGTATCGATGTACAACGCACCATGGCGCTGGTCGATAAAGCCACCTCTTTCATCGGCGAGGCAATCCACTCTCGTGCATTGGTCTATAAGGGTATTGACCTAACCAAATATCTCGTTGCCAACGATATAATTAAGATGCCTTTAGCCAAGATCGTACTCGGTCAGGCACTGCGTTGGGCACGATGAGCGAGTTTCCTTCTAATAAATTTCAACGCGGCAAGATACTCGCGCAGACCGGCCTTAAAGTAGGCAAAAACTACGCCCTCTACTACGCCAAACGTACGCTCTCCAGTGATCGTGAGACGGCTCGTAATCGACTCAACCAACAGAATGCAGCCGCAGTGTTTGAAGATTTTACTCAGCTGCGCGGCACGGCCCTCAAATTGGCGCAATCGCTGAGTATGGACACCGGTGTCTTGCCTGAAGAGTTCGTCGAAGTGATGGCGCAGGCACAATACCGCGTGCCGCCAATGAACCGCGCCATCGTCCGCGCTATCGTCCAACGCGAATTGCGGCGCCCAGCGCAAGAAATTTTCCGCCATTTTGATGACACCGCCATCGCCGCCGCCTCTATTGGCCAGGTGCATAGAGCCGTAGCCCACGACGGGCAGCAGCTAGCGATCAAATTACAGTATCCCAACGTGCGCGATACCATTCAATCGGATCTGGCCATGGCTCGCGTGCTCTTCCGCCCATTGTTCAAAGGCGATGATATCGATATCTATTTCAATGAAATTCGCGATAAGCTATTGGAGGAGACCGATTATCTGCAGGAGGGCCGCTACCTCGATACATTCTTCGGTATCTATGGCAACGACTCACGGATTGCCATGCCCGAATGGAGATCCGACCTCAGCAGCGAGCGCGTACTGGCGATGACCTACGTCGATGGTTTACACTTGCGCGAGTTTCTCGCAACCAATCCCGACCAGCAGCGTATCGACCACTTCGGCCAACTGCTATGGGATTTTATCCACGATCAGGTTGAGCGACGTATCTACACTTTTCACGCCGACATTCATCCGGGCAATTTCTTGTTCCGCGACGATGGTCGCCTCGGCATCCTCGACTACGGTTGTGTCAAGCAATTTCCGCCCGAATTCCTCGACACCTGCATCCGCATGCTCACCGCCCACGTCGTTGACGACGAAGAAGCGATTCGCGATTGTTATTACCAGATCGGCATCCTCGGCCCCGATGCCGAGCAGCAACAATCTCAATCCGAACTCTACGCTTTTATCCGCGATTTCGGCCGCTTTGTATTGCTGCCTTATACCGGCGACAGCTTCGACTTCGGCGATCGCTCTTTCCGCCTTGAGCTCAACGAGTATATTCGCGCATCAATGCAGTGGCGTGGATTACGCGTATCACCACACTTTATTTTCGTAAACCGTCTACTCTTTGGCCTTTATGCGATGCTGATGCAGCTAAAACCGCGTATCGCCACAAGGCAGAGCCGTGAAATTCTCATAGCGGCCGGATCCCGTAGCGAAGAGCCGAAGCATGCTGGCGCTTAATATTTCAACAGAGGTCGACGGCAATTTTCGCGCAGTGTTCCGAGGCTTCAGCCGCGATTTATTTCTCAGGCTCAACCCGCCTTTGCCGCCGGTCAAGCTACTGCGCTTCGACGGCATGGGCATCGGCGATGAAGTGCACCTCGAATTGAGTTTTATATTTTTCCGCCAACGCTGGATAAGCCGTATCACCGCATTTGAGCAATCCGAAAACGAAATTTTCTTTGTCGATGAAGGCATACAACTGCCTTTCTTTTTGCAATCCTGGCGGCACTGCCACCGGATCGTCGATCGACAAGGGCAAACAACGATCATCGACGAAATTACTTTTCAAGCTCCCAACCGCCTGCTAAGCTTGCTTCTGCTACCCACCCTCTATTTGCAGTTTCTCTACCGCAAACCCATCTATAAGCGTTTTTTTTCTGATCTTCAATCGACGAGTTGACATTGGCGTGACCTCCGATAGTTGGGCCAGGTTAGGGGGAGAGACCACACTCTCACGACTAAAGTCATCGACTCTTGTTAACACGCGGATTCGGCGACCATTCACGAGCGCATCGCTCATAAAATCCATACTCCACTGCTCATTGAGTTGATCCGGAGTAGATTGTAATATCCGAGCTTGATGGCTGACGCGCCGCCGCTTCTTTTTCGGGCGTAAGAGGAGATTTTCCTCCCGATAGAGCCGATAGACTAACTTCCGCCCCACCGACCATCCCTCGCGTTGGAGCACCGTGGTCAATCGTCGATAGCCCCAGCCGACTCGACTCAGCGCCAGATCGCGGATGCGTTGACGTAACGCCGTATGCTGAGGAGCTCTACTTTGATACTGGTAGGTCGAGCGCGCTAGAGGAAGGACTCGATCTGCGCGTCGGACACTCAGGCCATAGCTTGAGGTAAGATAGTGGACCATCGGTCGTTGCTGCGCTGATTTCACCACTTTTTTTTCAGTACATCCTGGAGCATGTGCTTGTCCAGCGACCGATCGGCCACCCATTGTTTGAGCTTGCGATTTTCTTCTTCTAACTGCTTGAGGCGCCGCAATTCGGCTACGCCCATGCCAGCAAATTTCTTCTTCCACCGTTAAAACGTAGCTTCGCTAACCTCCATAGTATTGGAAGATGCTGATTCTGATGGTGACGGTGTACATTCGGCCGACTCGTTAGACACCCTCGTCAGCGAGCGTGAGATCGGTCAAGTGCCTAATGGTCCGTATCTATATCAGAACGCGCCGAACCCATTTAATGGATCCACGGTATTGCGATATGAGTTCGAGCGGATGCAACCCGTAAAGCTGGCGATATACTCGCTTGGTGGGCAACAAGTCGTGCAGCTAGTAGATACCGTGCAAGGGCCTGGTTATTACGAGTTTATCTGGGTTGGGCGGGACGGTGATGGTCGCCGACTGGCCAGCGGATTGTATCTGGCGCGTTTGCTCGGTGATCAGGTAGTGCAGACTCGCAAGCTGTTGTTGATACGGTAACGCAAAGTAGGTCGCGCCTGCTTTGCTGGCACTCCCAAGACCATAAAAACGTGTTTGATATATATGTCAGGTGAAATGGGGTTTGTTTTTAAGTAGACTTAGGACAGGAAAAAGAACCTCTTGAGAAATAAGAGGTTGTAAAAAGGTGGAATGATCGGAATCGAATTGATAGGAGCTAGTCGCGCGTAGAGTGACTTTTGTTTCTTTAAAAATTACGGCTGTTTATATTATAGGTTACCGTGTTGCTGTCACTCGTATGCCCTAAATTGGGGAAAACTCCTAAATGAATACTCTGTCATTATATCAGAGGTTCTTTTCTTTCCTGATCTAACACCCTGTCCAGTGCGCCCTGCAAGTTGCCATCGACTCAACAGCACGCAGAGGAATGCCTTGTCGATACCCACAACCATCCAGAACAGGAATCCCTTTTGAGCAGAGATCCCCACATGCATAGCCCGGCCTGTACCATCACCGTGGACCCGTGTTTTCCAGGCAATTGGTGCGGCTCATGGCGCTGAACCTGACAGAACTTCTCCCGCAGGGCGAGGTCCTGGATGACGAGGCCCTGCTGGAGCTCTTCCTCGATTTCGTCGAAAGTCACAAACTGACGCTCTACCCTGCCCAGGAGCAGGCCATTCTCGAGCTGTACACCGGCCGGAACGTCATCCTCAATACCCCCACGGGATCGGGGAAATCCCTGGTGGCCACGGGGTTGCACTTCCAGTCGTTGGCCAAGGGGCGGCGCTCCGTGTACACCTCTCCGATCAAGGCGCTAGTCAACGAGAAGTGGATGGCGCTGTGCCGGGACTTTGGAGCGGACAACGTGGGGTTGTGCACGGGCGATGCTACGGTCAACCGCCATGCGCCGATCCTCTGCTGTACGGCAGAGGTGCTGGCCAATATTGCATTACGCGAGGGATCGGCGGCGGAAGTAGATGACGTAGTGTTAGACGAGTTCCACTGGTATGCCGATCGGGACCGGGGTGTGGCTTGGCAGATACCGCTGCTGACGCTGCCGCAGACGCGCTTTCTGCTCATGTCGGCCACGTTGGGTGACACGGGATACTTCGAGCAAGAGCTGGAGGAGCTCACGGGCCATACCTGCGTGACGGTGAAGTCCGAGGAGCGTCCGGTGCCGCTGGAGTTCGCCTATTCGCTGAGTCCGCTAGCGCACACGCTGGAGGATTTGGTCACGGGTGGTCGGGTGCCTGCGTATGTGGTCCATTTTACCCAGCGGGAAGCGGCGGAGAACGCCCAGGCCTTTACCAGCATCAACGTCTGCTCGCGTGCGGAGAAGGCGGCCCTGGCCGCCGAGCTGGCCGGCTTCCGCTTCACGAGCCCCTACGGCAAGGACATCCGCCGGTGGTTGCGGCACGGCATCGGTTTGCATCATGCGGGGTTGCTGCCCAAATACCGGGTGTTGGTGGAACAGCTCGCGCAGAAGGGGTTGCTGAAGATCATCTGCGGTACGGATACTCTGGGGGTGGGCATCAATGTGCCGATCCGCACCGTGCTGTTTACCCGCCTGTGCAAGTATGACGGGGAGAAGACGGCCATCTTGAGCGCCAGGGACTTCCACCAGATCAGCGGCCGGGCCGGACGCAAGGGTTTCGACGAACAGGGATGGGTCGTGGCGCAGGCCCCCGAGCATATCATCGAGAACCTCAAGCTGGAGAAGAAGGTGGTCCAGGGCCGTAAGAAAGCCACCAAGAAGCGCGCCCCCGACCGCAACTACGTCCACTGGAACGGGAAGACGTTCCAGCGCCTGGTAGCGGCAGCGCCAGAGCGTCTGACTTCGCAGTTTCAGGTGTCCCACGGTATGCTGCTCAATGTGCTAAGTCGTGCGGATAACGGCTGTCGCGCTATGCGCGACCTGATCCGCGCCTGCAACGAAACGCCCGTGCGCAAGAAGATGCACCGACGGCGGGCGTGGCAGTTGTTCCGCTCGCTGGTGGAACGGGGTATCATCGAGATCCTGGATCCAACCGCCAGTCCTGATGGGCGTAAGATTCGGGTCAATATGGAACTGCAGGACGATTTCTCCATGGACCAGGCGCTTTCGCTCTATCTGCTGGAGACCATTCCCTTAGTGGACCCGACGCAGGAGGACTATGCTCTGGTGGTGTTGACGCTGGCTGAGTCCATCCTGGAGAACCCGGAGATTATCCTGCGCAAGCAACTGGACAGGATCAAAGGTCGTGCCATCGCCGAGATGAAGATGCAGGGGATGGACTACGAGGATCGCATGGACGCTCTGGAGGACCTGGAGTATCCCAAGCCATACCGCGAATTCATCTACACGACCTTCAATGAATTCGCCGACCGACACCCCTGGGTGGAACAGGAGAACATCCGGCCCAAGTCCATTGCTCGGGAGATGTTCGAGACGTTCTCCTCGTTTACAGACTACGTCCGCTCGTACGGTCTCGAGCGCAGCGAGGGGCTGCTGCTGAGACATTTACACAGTGTATACAAGGTCCTGCTGCAGACCGTGCCGGACAACGCCAAGGATGAGACGCTGCGTGAGATCGAACTCTACCTGAGCGAGACCATCCGCCTGGCTGACTCGAGCCTGCTAGACGAGTGGGAGAAGATGCGCAATCCGGCCTTCGTCGCTGCGGAGACCGCCGGCGAGTTCCTTCCCGATGCGCTTCTTCTACCGCCGGATATTACGCAGAATGTCACTGCCTTCACGGCCGCGATCCGCACCCGGATCTTCGCCTTCCTGCGCGCCGTGGCCGATGGGGATTGCGAGCTGGCGCTGGATGCTCTGGACCTCGCTGGCGGATCAGACCGCGGACCCACGTCCGGTGCAGTCGCTGTCAAGGTCGCTGATACGGGAGCAGACGAATGGCCCCCCGAGCGTCTGGCGACCATTATGCCGGCCTACTTGGAGGAACACGAGCGGCTCTGCTTTGATCCCGAAGCCCGCAACATCCGCCACACATATGTGCGGCCAGCAGAGGACGGCCAGAGCTGGAACGTGCAGCAGATGCTGGTTGATCCCGAGGCACACAACGACTGGGTGGCCGAGTTCGAAGTGCACTTGCCGCAGTGTCGGGAGCGAGGTGAACCCGTACTGCACCTAGTGCGCATGGGGCCGCTGGGGTAGTATGGGATGGGGGGGTGAGCGGGCCCTAAAAATTGGCTTTCACGTGGATTTGGCATGACGTACCTGATTTGCTCCATGGAGGACGAGACTATTTCTTAATCGACAAGGAGTAGACTCATGAAAAAATAGCACAGCACTTAAGCGAGATGGCTTGTCTCGCTTCTTGTCGGGTATAGAAATCTTGGTGATGAATCAATTTCGTTTTCAGGGTAGCCATGAAACTCTCCATCGGTGCATTGTCTCAGCAATGACCCTCTCGACTCATCGAACGACGGGTGCGATGAGTCGAGCAATAGCCGCCCTCGATACGAATGATGCAGCAAGCGATCTCTGGTGGGCGTTGATGCAAGGCCCATTAGCCAGGGCGGTTTTCGTCAGGTCCTCTTTCATGCGCGGACTCATCGCCCAACCGACGGCTTTTCGGGCACGGAGCCCGCCCTGTTGCATTAGACGCGCAACGCGGTCGCGTCCCCCCACCCGCACGCCCTGGTTTTGCAGCGCATCATGGATACGAGCGCTACCATACCGTTTTTTGGAGCGGGGGTAGACCTAGCAGATACGCTCCAGTAGGCGTTGATTTTCAATCGCGCGTGGACTTTCACCGCGTGGGCGCCAAGCATAGTAGCCACTTCGAGGAACATATCTGGCCGATGCTAAACGGCTTAAAGAGCTTGAAAAATAAAATGCAGAGCTCAAGAAGATGCTGGCCGAATCCCTACTAAATCGGGAATGGTTATAGAATCTGCGCGAAGCGCGAGTCGTAATCGAGGATTGGCGACAGCATTACAACGAGGAAAGACCTCATAGCCAGCTGGGATACCTCAGCCCGGAAGACCTTTTCGCCAACCAAAAAGTCTCACCCTAAGTGGGCCAAAACAGGTAAGCCTGCCAGTATCATCGAGGCAGGTAATACAGACGAGGAGATGCTCGGCTTTGAACAGGTCGAGGCAACGATTTAAAAGGTTTGTGCTGAGGGTCTGTCATCGGAATACTTCCCGACCTCAAAATAGCATCCATGTATTCTCAATCCAACTGGTATTACAGGTCTTCTACAAGTATATCATTTATCAGGTTACGGAAGTCTCCAACATCAATCGGCTTGTTGATATAACCGCTGAAATTATAGCTATCAGTCTCTGCAGCACTGATTACAGCTGACAGTGCAACCACTGGTAGGCCTGGGTATTTCAGCTCAATTTCCTTAGCCAAAGTAAGTCCATCCATTGGCGCCATCTTAATATCGGTGATAACAATATCAACTTTAAGCTGTTCCAATATTTCGAGCGCATTCTCACCGCTATCGGCAAATTGTAGATGGCACGACTGTTTTCGCAGTAGGCGCTTGACCGATGAAAGGATATTTTTCTCGTCGTCGACAAAGAGGACCACAACTTCATCAAATTGCTCATTTTTAAATTTATCTTGTATATCTGAGCGCGAAAGGTGTGTAAGGTCCTCTATGACAGACAGAGAAAAATCAAGCTGTTTACGCAATTTGTAGATTTCTATGACCGAATTAGTATGATTGTCGGTATAACCCAATGTGCGCAGGTTATCATCTAAGATTTTCCCCGACAAGCTTTCGACCACGTTACTATAGAACTGTGCTTTAAATTCAGTATCCAGGCTCATCAGGCGCTCGAAAGGTGGCCGGGAGATTTGCAGAGCCGTGGATTCAACGGAAGCCTTAACCTGTGCCGAGCGCGGTTGTTTTAGGATCATGCCCATCTCGCCGACTGTAGATAGGGATGTTAGGGTTGCTATAACTGTTCCATCGTCGCCAATAATCTGCAATTCACCTGTAAGCAGTATTTGCATGTTGTCACTGCGCTCGCCTATAGCACAGACCACGTCACCAGCGTTGTATTTCTTAGTTTTGCAGATTGTTATCAAGCTCTGTATCTGTGATGGAGAGAGCTTACTAAATAATGGAATTTTTTTTAAAATTTGACCGACAACGGCAGGTTGTGGCGGCATAAGAATGACTCCTCTGATTTGATATTGTTTTTTGTGGTAATGCCATTTTTGCCGCTAGCTAGGGGACATAAAGACCTCTCCACTAATAATGTAGGGATTCCAGTCATCCCCGCTATATGTCAAACCAATTCATCTGCAACTAAGTCTATGATAGCGTTACAACACCGCGGCCGCAAAATATCCGGGTCGGCTCTGGAGATGTCCTTGAGGTGCGTCATGGCGGTAGCCAGCCGTACCAATCGGTTTAGAGTCCAGATGCGATATTCCTCCCAACACATGGAGAAACCGTAATACGAGACCCCTCCGCTCATCAGGCGTCGGTACAGGGTGGCCCGGGGAATGCCCCGCGCCCATGCCAGTTCGCCGTTGGACAGATTCAGCAACGAAAGCTTAGCGCCCAGGACATATTATAGGGGATTTCCGGCTGAATGTACGTGTACCGGCGAGAGATATAAGATGGTTTCTGGGAAGCGTTGAATCATAGAAATGGCCACCTGCTTCCAGTTGCAAGAGGGGATGAAGCTCGGCACTGCGTGCTCGTATCTGGGAGCGGTCGTCAGACCTAGTCGGTCACGGGATTGGGGTTGTCGATCTGCCTCCCCTTTGTCCCCCAGGAGGAGTACGCTCATCTGGCCTGCTCCGCGGCGCTAGAGCAAGTCGATCCATTGGACTCGCTTACCGTCGGCAAGACGGGGAGCAGGCGTTGGCTTGTTTTGGGCGCTGCGCTCTTATGCGGCCCCAAGGTGGACTGACTGCGGCCTATTTAAGTGGGTGGATGCGCTACGGCTGGGTCCGCCAGCGAAGGATTGGGACGGCGTGTGGCATTTAACGAAAAAGTGAGGTGGGCGCACTCATCAGAGAAGCGGCTTGACCTTCAGCATCATTAGTCACTGTCTTACCTATGTGTTTCCAGAGCGGCGCCGTTATTACGGAAAAATTGCCTTTCGAAATACTGACCTTGGTATCTGGGTTTAAGGTCAGCATTCGGGACAGTAATTCTTGGCCATTTACAACCGGCAGCGATTGATCTCTGCTCAAGTGCTCGGAAGCATAGGCGTGCAGTGTCAGCTCTTTTTTGCCTCCCGTTCTGTCCGCCGTTCTTGGCGTCCTTTCTCTCGCTTTTCCTGACGTTTAGCGATGCTTTCTCGTCGTCGGTCCCCTCGGGTCTGCTTCTTCGTGTCTTTTTTTGGCGTTTCTTTTTTTATTCCCAAAACATCTCCGTTATTAGTTGGTGCGAGCCTGCTCTGTGGAATATACGGCTTACTAAAGGATATAGCCCAACGCCGAGGCTTGGATGTCGGGCTGATAAAGTGACGAAATATGTTGGATCGGAGGCGAGTGATGACAGACCGGAGGTGCCAGGTCACAGAAGAGAATGGCCATGAGTAAGTCCGTGCACTTTGCTTACGCACTTACTCAATCACTCAACTCAATCACTCAACTCAATCACTCAAGTAACTCGTAATCAGCTCCCGCATTAACTCCGCTACGCTCTTATCCTCATCTACGGCACGGCGCTTTAAGTCACGCCACTCTGGGCGTTCTAAGTCAAAGTTTATTCGCACGGGACGCTCGGGAGTAGCGGGTCTCTTTAAGTTGGAGCTGGTATCTGTTGGGGGAGGTGGTTTAGCGCTGGTTTTTTTCTTGGGCACTTTTGCCATCAGCTCAACTCCTCGACGCGGTTTATAATGGATTGGATGAGTTCGTCCGTGCGCACATTCAGCGCGGGGTAGCTTGTTTCTGTGGCGCTACGTCCGCCATCGGAGGCCCTGCGGTATCCGGTGCGCTCTGGCATATAACCGTTCAATAGATGGTAGCGGGTCTGCCCTATATAATCTTGCGCCTCCTGTAGTTCAACATCAGAGTTTCCCACCCGGCAGAG
>JBLHKV010000092.1:0-12831 GCA_047618115.1 Halieaceae bacterium
GTTGTTCCCGCATTATTTATCAGTACGTCGATTCGCCCCCAGGCCTCCAGTACCGCGGTCGCGATGGAGCGGCAGGATTCGTCGCTGCCAACATCTCCCTGCAAAACAATTGCTTCCACACCCTCTGCCCGGCAGGAGTCCGCGGTTTGTTCGCCACCCTCGCGATTGCCATGGTAGTTGACGGCCACGTTGTGTCCGCTTCTCGCGGCGAGTCGGGCCACCGCCGCACCGATTCCAGAGGAGGATCCTGTAACAATAACTACTTTTCGTTCCGACATGTTTTTCACATCCCTGCAAGGCCGAGGCAGTCGTTGCCCAACCAATTAAAGTCGTACGACATTATGTCATATCGACGTTAATCGAGCAGTCTGCGATAGCGCTGGCAGCATGGGCACTGCGGTGGTTTAATTATGGTTTCGGGGCGAGAATTGAGCGGAGAGGTACGGCGATGTTGACGGGGGAGGTGTTGCTGGTTGAAATCGACGATCGCCTGGGAAGCTTTTTTGCGGAGTTGCGCGATGGCGGTAATTCCTCGCCCGCCAATCGATTTCAATTAGAGGGTTTGTTACAGGCCGCAGTGACTCTTCAAATTGCAACGCCAGCCACCCTGTGGCAACGCCTTTCTCGAGTCTACTCTGAGGTTTGCGGCGTTAGCGCCGATTCGGTGTTCGGGGAGCCCTGGAATAGTCAGGAAGGCTTTCCAGCGCTGCCGGTATTGGGTCGGCGAGCGCCGGTTTATCCAACCACCAAACAGTAAGTAGAGGTAGAACCCAGATGAGTGATGCTCTAGATGCGGTAAATGGTTTACGCGAGGCCGTCAAGCGGTCTGTTGTCGGTCAGAGCGAGGTCATCGACAAGATCGTGGTCTGCCTGTTGTGTAATGGCCACGTGTTGCTCGAGGGGTTGCCGGGCACCGCTAAGACCAGAGCGGTGAAGAGCCTGGCACGCACACTTGAGGCGGAACTGGGCCGGATTCAGTTCACCCCAGATCTGTTGCCGTCTGATGTGACGGGTACAGAGGTTTATCACGCCGACGGCGGACACGAAAAATTGACCTTCGAGCGGGGTCCAATTTTTGCCAACCTGGTTCTCGGGGATGAAATCAACCGTGCGCCCGCTAAGGTTCAGTCTGCTTTGCTGGAGGCCATGGAAGAGCGGCAGGTAACAGTAGCCGGTAACAGCTATCCGCTACCTGAGCTGTTCATGGTGTTAGCCACCCAGAACCCCATCGAGCAGGAGGGGACTTATCCTCTGCCCGAGGCACAGATGGATCGATTTATGATGAAGCTCGTCGTGGACTATCCTGGGGAGGTGGCCGAACTGGATATTATCCGCTTGGTACGCAGCGAGGAAACACCCACCAGTTCAAACGTTGAGAGGGTCGACCCAGCACATATCTTGACAGCCCGGAAAGCGGTTCACGAACAGCACGTTTCGGAGAATCTGGAGCGCTATATAGTTGCTCTGGTGATCGCCACTCGGGAGCCAGAGCGCTATCCGGACTCCCCGCTTGCCAGCTGGATTGAAGTTGGCTCCAGTCCGCGTGCCAGTATCAATCTCGATAGAGCGTCTCGAGCCTGGTCCTGGCTGCAAGGCAAGGATTTTGTGGACCCCGATGATGTGCGCGCGGTAGTGCACGAGGTGTTGGGGCACAGGCTCATATTGAGTTACGAAGCCGTGGCCGAAGGGGTTACTCCCGGAGAGGTAGTAAGGGAACTCGTCAAGCAAGTAGCCGTGGCCTGAGACGAGGGCGCCGTCGTGGACAATCGGATTTACGTGCAATTGGCGGATCTTGTGGCCCTGCAGCACGAGGCTCGCGGCTTCAGCTTTTTGCCCCGACAACCACTTAAGAGTGTGCTTTCGGGTCGTCACACCTCCCGATTGCGGGGCCGCGGACTCAACTTCGAAGAGTTGCGGCACTACCGAACCGGCGATGATATCCGCAGCCTCGATTGGAAGGTGACACACCGCACTGGCAAGCCCCATGTTCGCGTGTATACCGAAGAGCGTGAGCGCTCGGTTATCTTACTGGTGGACCAGCGTCGCGCGATGTTTTTCGGCACTCGCGAAAAAATGAAATCGGTTGTGGCGGCAGAGCTTGCGGCCCTCACCGCGTGGCGTACCCTGGCCGTTGGAGACCGCGTTGGCGCGGTGGTATTTAACGACGAGAGCATCTACGAGATAAAACCGCAGCGCAGTCGCCACACCGTACTGCGAATTCTCCGCAAGGTATTGGAGTTCAATCATGCATTGGGTAGCGATCTGCGTTTGGGGCATAGCGAGGGCCAGCTGGATGTAGCTCTGTCTGCCGTGGCGCGTGTGGTAGGGCACGATAACCTGGTAGCGCTGGTTAGTGACCTTAATGGCTGGGACGATGGAACCATCAAAGCCATCACCAGAATAGCCCGTCACAATGATGTGATCAGCTCCCTGATTTACGACCCCATGGAGAGCGAGTTACCCAGCGCTCAGTGCTGGGTGGTTAGCGATGGTGCGATGCAGATCCAGATTAAATCTGGTGCTCGATTGAGAACGGACTTCAGCGAGGAGTTCGACAGCCGGGTACAGTATCTTCAGCACGAACTTAACAAGCACAAGGTGCCGGTACTGCCAATAGATACTGTTGAGTCGGTGCCAAAGCAACTCCGCCGGATGATCGGCGACGGTGGGCTCTCTCGGTAATGGCCGCTACACTGCCCGAAATATTTGGTAACTATACACTGCGGGGGATCGAGGAAATATCGCTTCCCGTCGCCGTCTCGTGGTGGCCACAGACACTCGCTTGGAAGGTAGTTGCCAGCGTTATGCTGCTGCTCGCTTTGAGACTTGCGTGGCGGCAGTGGCGTCGTTACCGCGCTAATCGCTATCGTCGAGAAGCGCTAATACTGTTGGCCTCGTGGCGAGGCAGTGAGAGTTTACAAAGCACCATAGGTCGATTGCCGGCGCTGCTGCGCGGTGTTGCGCTACAGGCTTACCCGCGCGATGAAGTGACTGGGTTGAGCGGGACCGAGTGGTTGGGTTTTTTGGAGCGACAGTGCCCGGGTGCCGGGTTTGCCGCAGACCATGGTCGGCTACTGTTGACCATCGCGTATCAGAATCCAGATGTGTGGGAGCTGGATGAGAGGCTCGCCCAGGCGCTGTTGCTTAGTTGCCGAACCTGGATCGGCAAGCATCGGGTGACAGTCTGATGCTTGAATTTGTCTACCCCTGGATGTTTGTTCTACTGATATTGCCACTGCTGGTGGCTCGTTTTGTACCGCCGTATCGAGAGCAGCAGGATTCAATTCGGGTGCCTTTTTTCAGGCAGCTGGTGACGCTCAGTGGTGAAGAACCCCAGCGTGGTGCCGTTGAGTTGCAGCGCACCCGCTGGCAGCGGGCTTTAATGCCGCTGGCGTGGCTGTTAGTTATTACCGCTATGGCCAAGCCGGAGTGGATAGCGGAACCGATCGTGCGAGAAAAATCGGCGCGCGATGTGATGGTGGCTGTCGACCTCTCTGGCTCTATGGCAGCTACCGATTTCGTTAACGACAGCGGCCAGCAGGTCGATCGTCTGACGGCTCTAAAGCAGGTATTAGTGGACTTTCTGGCGCAGCGCGGTCGAGATCGTCTTGGACTGATTCTATTTGGCGATTCGCCCTATCTACAAGTACCTTTTACGGAAGATCACGACACCTGGCTTACCATGCTCAATGAATCCGAGATCGGTATGGCGGGCCAGTCGACGGTTCTGGGCGATGCTATAGGCCTTGCGATTAAATTGTTTGAAGCCAGCGAAACTGAAAATCGGGTTCTGGTAATACTGACCGATGGGAACGATACCGGGTCCCGGGTACCGCCGGTAGACGCGGCAAAAGTAGCCGCGGCAAAGGGCTTGAAAATATATACAGTGGCGATTGGAGATCCGGCAACCCAGGGAGAAGAGGCTCTGGATTTGGAAGTACTGACTCGAATGTCTGAAATCACGGGTGGTCAGTATTACGTGGCGTTAAACCGAGAAGAGTTGCAGGCGGCGTGGGCGGCCATTGCCGCTCATGAACCAGCGCTATTTCAAACTATCAGCTATCGCCCTCGGCTTAGCGTTCACCACGTGCCGCTGTTCGTGTTAATGGGAATATACGCTGTTTTTCACGGCGTGATGATCCTGCTTGGTTGGCGTTCCAGGAGTGCTGATCATGGCTGAGTGGCTGGGCGGGTTTTATCAACTCCACTTCCTACGGCCCTGGTGCCTGCTGTTTCTGTTGATGGCCGCGTTTTACCTGATCTGGCTATGGAGGTATGGCGCGTCGCAACAGGACTGGACCCGCATGATCTCCCCACACCTGTATAAAGCGTTACTGGTACAGGACCGCTCGAGGATCTTTTTCAACCCCCGGACGATCGTGACCCTGTTGGCCGTGGTTATCAGTGTCGCTCTGGCGGGGCCGACCTGGGAGCGACAACCATCGCCGTTTGCCGAGGACAAAGCCGCTTTGGTGATCTGCCTTGATTTGTCCGAATCGATGAACCAAAAAGACGTCCAGCCCAGCCGGTTGGAACGAGCGAAGCTGAAGATTCGCGACCTGCTGGATTTGCGCAGCGGCAGCCTCACCGGATTGGTGGTATTCAGCGGCTCCGCCCATACCGTCATTCCCCTGACGTCAGATCGGGATATCTTGGAAAATTTTGTCGATTCTGTGGAGACGGCCATGATGCCCCGGACGGGGAAGCTGCCTGGCGCAGCACTGGATCTGGCCGATAACATGCTGTCCTCCTCACCGATACCCGGAACTGTGATGTTAATGACCGATGGCATTTCGAGTGATGCTATTAAGGAGTTTTCTGACTACTTTGCCGAACAGCGTCACCAGCTTCTGGTATTGGGAGTCGGATTGTCCGGGAGCGCTGAGGGAGAGGACGAAGGATACTTACCTTTGCAAGAGGCGGGCTTACAGGATCTGGCCAGTGCTGCTGGTGGCGGCTATCGCGCACTCACACTGGACGATAGCGATGTGCGTCAATTGAATCGCAGCATAAATTACCACCTCGCAATAATGCAGGGAGAAGATGGCGCTGTGCCCTGGAAAGACGCTGGATATTACCTGGTGTTTGCAGTTGCTTTGTTACTTCTGCCCTGGTTTCGCCGCGGCTGGACGCTGCAGTTTGGTTTGGCGATGTTGTTGCTGGGTGGCAGCCTTGGCTCTCACAATGCGCGGGCTGACAATGACTTTGTCGATCTTTGGCTGACCTCGGATCAACAGGGGCGCTGGTATTTTGAGCGTGGAGAGTTCGAGCGCGCCGCTCAGGTTTTTTCAGATAGTAGTTGGAAAGCCGTGGCCTATTACCACGCGGAAAATTTTAATGCCGCTGCGGACATCTTCCTCCAACTAAATAACGCGGTTGCTTACATGCACGCTGGAAACGCATTCGCCCATGGGCAGCGCTACCTCGACGCGCTCGACGCTTACGACGAATCGCTGCGACTGAGGCCTAATCATGCTGGAAGCTTGGCAAATCGAAGGCGGGTGCAGGAGCTGGTCGATGCAATCAATCGAATGAGCGAATCCCAACAGAGCGAACCCGGCGAAGCGGTCGAGCGCAGCGAAGAACTCGGTGATGAGCCTCGGCGTGCCGAGGGGGCCCAGCGCGAGACCTTTGATAAAGAGCAGACTCAAACACTCAGTGCAGAGGAAATACTAGCCAACGAGGCCATCAACGCACTGTGGATGCGGGAGGTTCAACCTAATCCCGCACGATTTCTAAAGATCAAGTTTCGCATGCAGCTGGACCGTACTCGGACCCGGGAGGCGCGTGATGGTAATTAGGTTGGCGTTGATTCTAGCGCTGTTGCTGCCCCTTGCGGGGTATGCGCAAAAGGGCGAACAGAGCATCGATGAGCTGATCGAAGAGGGGCGGTTGCGAGTCTCGGCCAGCGTGCGGTCAGACATGCCCACGGTGGTTAGCCAGCAAGTTGAATTGATTGTTGAGATAGCGACTGACCGGTGGTTCGCAGCTGGAACCCGGGTTGGGCTTGTGGAAGTCGAGGGTGCGCTGGTTCTGCGGCGCAAACTCTTTGCCACCAATCTCACCCGGAGAATTCGGGGGCAGACGTGGACGCTGCAGCAATGGAGCATCACGATACATCCGCAGCGCACCGGTACGCTTCAGGTGCCTGCGGTAAGCGTAGCTTTGGCAATCGCCGGGGATGACGGTGCGGTTATTCGTGGATCCACATCTACGCTTCCAGTGACCTTTGAGGCAATTATCCCCGCAGAGCTTACCGGCCTGACCTCCTGGGTTGCTACCAGCCGGCTGCAAGTTGAGGAGAGCTTTGACGGGAGTCTGGATAAGCTGGTGCCTGGCGATGCGTTTATTCGTCGGCTTAAATTGGAGGCCGACAATTTACCTGCGCTAATGCTTCCCGCCCTCATTCCCCAGGCAATACCTGGGCTAGGGGTGTATCCGCAACAACCGCGACTGGAAGACATCAACCAAAGGGGTGTGGTGCGCGGCAGGAGACATGATCAAGTCACTTACATCGTCGAACAGGAGGGGAGGTACGAAATTCCTGGTCAGGTAGTGTATTGGTGGGACACATCGCTTGGGGTAGTGCAGAAGCATACAATAGCTGCTTTCGTGTTTCAGACCGCGGGTTACGAGGCTCCGGTCGTCGGCTCGGCTGCAGTGGAACCCAATCGAGAGATATCTACGCCTGAATATAACCACCCCCTCATGTGGATTGTTGCGGGGTTGCTGTTTTTATTGTTGGCGTATTGGGTTCGTCGGCGGCGTCAGTTGCAAGACGCAAATTCGACTCAGGTTAGCACGGCCGAGTTGCGGCGTAAGTTGGCGCGCCACTGTCGCCGTGGTGAAACCGGATCCGCACTGGCGGTATTGTACCGACTGCTGGATGAGCTCAATATGCAGGGTGCGCCGATTCGCCTGCGGCCGTTGCTAGCCGAACTGGATGACGCGCAGCTGGAAGCCGATGTCGCTGGCATGCTGGCGGTGTACTATGGGGCTGGTACCACACCGAAACCCGGCGCGATAAACTTTAGGCGACTGTTCGATAAGGCCGGGCCGAGATCGACAACTGCCACGCAGCAAGCCATGGATTTTAATTTGAATTAAACCCGGGTCTCCCCAAGAGGCTCGATTATCATCACCTACACAGGAAAATATTATGCTCACAAGAAGAGATCTGATGCAGTACGCATCAATAGCAGCTTTGAGTTCTGGCATCGTCGCGGGGGCGGGAGCAGCTGCTGCGACCAATCGACGAGTTGTATTGGCGTCGCGACCTACCGGAAAACCGACAGCCGCCAACTTCCGAATCGAGTCCGCTCCCATCCCCGACCCGGCCGATGGGCAAGTGTTGCTGCGGACGCTATATCTTTCCCTGGACCCGTATATGCGGGGTCGCATGAATGCCGGAGCGAGTTACGCGAGCCCTGTCGAATTGGACCATGTGATGGGAGGTGGCACTGTGTCCAGAGTGGAGCGATCCCGCCACAGCGGATTTGCTGAGGGTGACCTGGTACTCAGTTTTTCCGGGTGGCAGGAATTTGAAGTCAGCAATGGCGTTGGAGTCAGCAAGCTGGATCCCAGAATAGCTCAGCCCTCTTACGCGCTCGGCTTACTGGGTATGCCCGGACTGACTGCCTACGTGGGTTTGTTGGATATCGGTCAGCCGAAGCCGGGCGAAACTGTGGTGCTAGCCGCGTCTACAGGAGCGGTGGGCTCGGTTGTGGGGCAGATTGCCAAGCTCAAGGGGTGCCGTGTTGTCGGCATTGCCGGTGCGAAGGAAAAGCTGGACTATGCCGTGGAAGAGCTTGGTTACGATGATTGCATAAGTCACTACGACCCCGATATGGCGAAGAAACTGGCTACTGCCTGCCCCGATGGCATTGATGTCTACTTTGAAAATGTCGGCGGATCATCCTGGGAAGCGGTGATGCCATTACTCAATAATTTCGCCCGGATTCCCGTCTGCGGTTTGATCGCTCACTACAATCAAACCAGCCTGCCACCGGGCCCGGATCGCATGTCGATGCTGCAGGGGATGATCTTGAGTCGTCGAATTAAAATGCAGGGTTTCATTATCAGCGACCATATGGATCGAGTCCCGGATTTTATCGGCGATGTCGGCAAATGGTATGCAGAGGGGAAAATAAAATACAAAGAGGATATGGTTGAAGGGCTGGAGAACGCTCCCGATGCTTTTCGCGGACTCTTTCAAGGTGCCAATTTTGGCAAGCTTGTTGTGAAAGTCGGGTCCTAGCGGCCGTCACCTTGCAGCGCGATAGGATCTTTTGTAGCCAGTGCTGCTGGCTTTTCGATCGGTCAAATGAAACCTGATATTTGGAGAGCGACATGCAAAAAGTATTGTCACTTTCAGCGATCCTGCTTCAGTTGGCAGACTGCGCCGCCGAGGTGGGAAGTAGGAACTGAGCTGTCATATTCGTGAATAAACCCCTCGTCGAAATGGCAGCGTCAGGTTTCTTTTCACTCGCTTTTTCAAGTCCGGTGGCTGGTAGAGCTGTCAAGGTAGCCGCAATAGTGGGTACGCTGCTTGCGTTCATCAACCACGGAGGTGAAATACTAACAGCGTCGGTTGACTACCAGGGGCTGCTGCAAATTGCCTTGACCTATCTCGTGCCCTATTGTGTCTCAACGTGGTCCGCTGTGAGAGCAATACAAGCCAGTACTTCTAAATACGCGTAGATGCCAAGGTTGTGGCCATGGGTTAGATGAAAACGGAGGAATTTAGACGAGAAGAATTACTAGCAGGACCCAAATAGTGTTTATGTTTAATTTTGAGTTTCTTATAGCTAACACCTGTTACGGACTTTACTCCATACTTTGATTGCTAGGCCCAAAGAAGGCTCGCATTGATGTGATCTTGCCTTCATCATTGAATGTCATAACGTCGATGGGGCGGATAGTCATAACACCCTCTCCGGTATCAAGTTCTATACGAAAGGCAAATGCAGCCTCATTTCCCGCTATACGAACCTCCGACTCCAGCGATCCTTTTGCCCCCATATCAATACCGACTTGATAGAATTCACGGAGAGCATCTTTTCCGATTTTCTTATCAGTTCCTACGGGGTCTTCAATCCAGCAATCATCGGAATAGAGATTAATAATGGCATCAAGATCTTTCTTTTCGAATGATTCCAAATAGGTATTTACTGCTGTAATTATTTTATCTTCCAAAGTCACTTGGCAATCCTCTTACAAATATTGTAATGCGATAAATTTCCCACAAACCATAACGTCTCAATAAGGGCACGCAATTCGCGCAACGAAATGGGTGCCCGGCCCCCAAGGGTAACTATTTCCTGGAGCGGGTAGCGGGAATCGAACCCGCCTCACAAGCTTGGGAAGCTTGGGTAATACCGATATACGATACCCGCAGTGCGCGGATTATCACACTGCTGGCCGCTCGTCTCAAGAGCCGCGTTCGCGCTCGGGAAGAATCACCTGATTTCCGCGATTTCGCACAAACACGTCCTTCGCAATTGTATTGTAGATATGGCCGCATGCGTCGCAATGGATTATGTGGAACCAGGGTGATTTGTGTTTGCTGCGCTCGAAGCTTTCGGCGGAAACGATGTGGTCTATACCCTCTATTTTGCAATTTGGGCAATGTGGCTCGGCCATTTGTATTTCTCTTTATGAATAGACCTGCCTATTGAACGCAATGCTACGGCAAAGTTCCAGCCCGGCTGCGCTTTACCTGTGTCGTGACAGAGCCGACAATGGAGTTTGTACTCGAATAAGGGTGACCACATTGGATATTGAACACTTCCGTCGGGAGTATCTCTACGACGGGCTGCATCGCAAGGATTTACACGAAAATCCTTTGTCGCAATTCGAGGTTTGGCTGGAGCAAGCTGTAGCAGCTGGCATACAGGATCCTACTGCTATGTCTGTGGCCACGGTGGACGAGCAAGCCAGACCCTGGCAAAGAATAGTTCTACTGAAGGATTTCGATCAGCGCGGTTTTGTTTTCTATACGAATCTGGGGAGTCGCAAGGCTCACGACATTTCCGGTAACGCGGCGGTTTCGCTGCATTTCCCGTGGCTGGCCCTGGACCGCCAGGTGATTGTTTCCGGGCGGGCGACGGCGTTGGGGCGAATGGAAGTTGCGCGCTATTTTCTGTCCCGGCCCCGAGAAAGCAAGTTGGCTGCGTGGGCGTCTCATCAGAGCCGGCCGCTTTCCACGCGGGGACTGCTGGAGGGCCAGTTTACCGCTATGAAACAGAAATTTGCTGCGGGCGAAATACCGCTCCCGGATTTTTGGGGGGGGTTTCGAGTCGTTCCGGAGCGAGTGGAGTTTTGGCAGGGTGGGCCGCATCGGCTCCACGATCGCTTTGTCTATAGCTTCAACGCCGATGACGGCTGGAGTATCGAGCGGCTGGCTCCCTGAGCGCTGTGCTCCGGGCGGAGCTACCAGCGAGAGGATTTGTCGCCGCTGCGCTCGATGAAGTAGCGTGGCACTGTGTTGATACCCAACAGCTCGCGGCGAGTTAGATCCAATGCCGCGGCCGCGGCCATTACCTGGAACAATTTTCGGTTGGTGCCGTAGCGCAGACAGCCGCTTCTAAGCTGGCCTTTTTGCCCCCAGGCCAGCCAAACCGTGCCGACCGGTTTGCCTTCCTCACCGCCATCGGGGCCAGCTATCCCGGATGCTGCAATAGCGTAGTCGGCGCCGCTCTTTTGCAGTGCTCCCTCTGCCATTTCTAGCACAACCTGCTCGCTCACGGCACCGTGGGTCTCCAGCGTTTCCGCCCCAACACCGAGTATGGAGGACTTGATGTGGTTGGCGTAAGTGACAAAGCCTGCCTGGAAAGCCCTCGAAGAACCGGGAATCTCCGTCAACAGGCTGGCGATAAGGCCGCCGGTGCACGACTCGGCAGTGGTGATTGTCTGTCCGTTTTTACTGAGTAGTTCCAGCACCGCTTCGGCCAATTTGGTCTCGCCTTCACCCACGATATAATCGCCAATCAGTGCGTAGAGTTGATCACGGCAGGCCAGCTGTGCGGCTCTATGGGCCTCGTCGCGTATCGTTAATTTTACCTCTACCTGTGGAGCACCAGCCCGAAATCCGAGCTCCACCTCGCTCGGCCAGTCTGTCAGCTTATCGTCGATCAATTGCTGTAGCGCAGACTCGCCCATGCCAAAACACTGCAGGCGCAATATATGGGTTCTACCGGAATTGGGGTAGCGCAGGTGCAGCGTCGATAGAATGTGATCGAGCATGGCGCGTAGCTCGCTGGGCACTCCCGGTGTACATATTACCAGGCAACCGTTCACCTCCAGTTGGAAACCTACGGCGCTGCCGACCGGGTTGGGAATGACTTCGCAGCCAGCCGGTAGATAGGCCTGCTTGCGGTTGGCTGCGTTGAGAGCGGAACCTCTGGCACTGCACCAATGCTCAAGGTGTTCGATAGCCTCCTGGTTTTCCACCAGTTCCAGACCTGCCACCTCGGCGAGAATTTGCGCGGTGAGGTCGTCGACGGTGGGACCCAAACCGCCGTTGACGATAAGTACCCCGGCGCGCTCAATTTGCGCCTTCATTTCCTCCACCAGCAGTGCAAAGTCATCGCCAACCGTAACTTTGCGATGGATGGTCAGACTGAGTTCGGTGAGCCTATGGGCGATGACCGACGAGTTTGAGTCGATGGTGTCACCGCTCATTACCTCGTTACCGGTTAGTAGCACTTCTATAGTCGCCGGTTGAGCTGGCATAATGGAAACTCCCCGTGGGTGTTGGCACGGCTAAGCATAGCCGAAATGAAATACTCACGCTCGGTGGGGTGAGGATTCGGCTACAATGTTATGAATGCGAGCGAATTTTTGTAGCGAATGTGGCGAGCCCTTGCAAGTGCGAAGGGTAGCTGGCCTGGCTCGGACACGAGCATCCTGCAGGGCTTGTGAGCGGGAGTTTCATCAGCACCCGCAGATTCTGCTTACCTGCTTTGTGTCCTATGGCGAAAAGCTTCTTTGGTTGCGTCGAGCTCTCGAGCCTAAGCGGGGGCTATGGGCAATTCCCGGTGGATTTCGGGAGCCTGGAGAATCGCTCGCGGAGGGCGCGGCCCGGGAAGTATTGGAGGAAACGGGCGTCATACTGCATCCTGAACAGCTGGAATTCTATATGACTGGCACTATTACGTTCATCAATCAGATCTATATCGCCTTTCGCGCGACCGTGGATAGCGGGTTTTGCCTGCCCGGTGACGAGGCCTTGGCAGTCGGCTTTTTTGATAGAGGCAGTTTGCCTTGGCGGGAAGTGGCCTATCCCGAGGTCAATAACTCCGTGGAGCGCGCTTACGCCGACCTTGAGTCGGGTGTTTTTGGGACGTATCACGCTGAGCTTACCCCCGAGAGAAATGAGATTTTGGCGGTGGACGTGCCAGGGAAATGACGCGCGTCGCGCTAGCAGCTCAAAACCCCCCGTGTTTGCTGAGATAGTCGATTTCTGCCACCGATGACTTGCGACCTAATATGGCGTTGCGATGAGGGAATCGACCGAACTGCTCAATGACGTCGCGGTGGGCAACAGCGTAGTTGCGATAGCCAGCTACGGCGGTTCCTAGCTCTGGGTGTGCAGCAATTTCAGGCTCTCCCAGTAACTGGTCAAACACCGTAATCCCCTGTTCCTGTACCGATAACACCTCGCTGTGCTCAAAAGGGATCGCCAGAAAGACCCGGTGGATGACTGGCAGGCGTTGGTGACGTTGCGCGGCGATAGCTTGTGTGGCGAGCGAAATAGCTAGCTCATCACCGGAAAATGCCGCCGCTGTGCCGCGGTAGATGTTGCGGGTAAATTGGTCGAGGAGGGTGATC
>JBLHKV010000093.1:0-12760 GCA_047618115.1 Halieaceae bacterium
CCTCTTCACCTTCTTTGATCTCTTCCATACTTGCTGGCGCGGCTGGCTTTTCCATCATCACCGGAACGGAGATGTGGTCAGAATATTTTTTGATAACACTGCGGACCCGCCAGTCGTCGGCAAATTCGATACTGTCGTCCTTAAGGTGCAGGATAATGGTCGTGCCTCGATCAGCTTTCTCTTGGCTGTTGACGCTGAAGTCTGCCTCTCCAGCCGACTCCCAATGCACGCCTTCAGCCGAAGGGGCACCGGCCCGTCGACTAATCACTTCTACTCGATCAGCCACGATAAAGCCCGAGTAAAACCCGACGC
The DNA here is from genome assembly GCA_047618115.1 of Halieaceae bacterium. Classification (GTDB taxonomy): domain Bacteria; phylum Pseudomonadota; class Gammaproteobacteria; order Pseudomonadales; family Halieaceae; genus CALJGI01. The sequence continues at coordinate 313 of JBLHKV010000093.1, forward strand.
CAAACTGACCAATTAATTGTGAATCCTTTTGCTGGTCACCCGTGAGCGCCTCGAGAAACTGAGCGGTTCCCGATTTCGCAATGGTACCAAGATTCTCGATAACCTCATCGCGAGACATACCAATACCGTTATCGGCAATGGTTAATGTTTTATTGTCCTTATCTACCTCAACCCGAATTTGCAGGTCGGGGGCATCCTCGTAGAGACTGTTATCAGCCAGGGCCTCGAAGCGAAGTTTGTCGATAGCGTCCGAAGCATTCGAAATCAGCTCGCGTAGAAAAATCTCTTTGTTGCTGTATAGCGAGTGAATCATGAGGTGCAGCAATTGCTTGGCCTCGGTCTGAAAACCCAGAGTTTCCGTTTTGTTGTCAGCTGTCATGGTTAAAAGCTCCCTTATTTTGGCTTGGCTAAGTTCCTCATATGGGGGTGAATCAACATATTTTCAAGGGTGCAGATAGCAAAATGCACGCCGTTGGCGTGCATTTTTATGATGTTCTCGACCGTGGTGTGATCACCGCGGTGAGTTACCAGCTACCAGCCGGTAATTTCAGCCAGAGCGCTGCCTATTTCAGCGAGGCTGCGGACGGTTTTAACACCGGCGTCTTCAAGCGCTGCAAACTTCTCATCTGCAGTACCTTTACCACCGGATATGATCGCACCAGCGTGGCCCATGCGTTTACCCTTGGGAGCAGTTACACCCGCAATATAGGAAACCACTGGCTTAGTTACATGCTCCTTGATATAGGCCGCTGCCTCTTCTTCGGCGGTACCCCCAATCTCACCGATCATCACAATAGCTTCGGTGGCGTCGTCGGCCTGGAACAACGCCAGAATATCGATGAAGTTTGAGCCCGGAATCGGGTCTCCACCGATACCTACGCAGGTAGACTGACCAAATCCCGCATCGGTTGTCTGCTTAACTGCCTCGTAGGTCAGCGTGCCGGATCGCGAAACGATACCAACCCTGCCAGGCAGGTGAATATTGGCGGGCATGATACCTATTTTGCAGGCACCGGGAGTAATGACGCCGGGGCAGTTCGGTCCTATCAAGCGTACTCCAAGCTCGTCACACTTGACCTTCGCTTCGAGCATGTCCAGGGTCGGGATACCCTCAGTGATACAAACAATGAGCGCAACGCCGCCGTTTGCGGCCTCCAGAATAGAATCCTTACAAAAAGCAGCTGGAACATAGATAACTGATGCATCTGCGCCTGTTGCCGCAACAGCTTCAGCCACGGTGTTAAACACAGGCAGCCCCAGGTGTTCCTGACCGCCCTTGCCCGGTGTAACTCCACCGACCATCTGAGTGCCATACTCAATAGCCTGCTCAGAGTGAAACGTACCTTGCGAACCGGTAAACCCCTGGCAAATTACTTTGGTATTTGAATCAATTAAAATACTCATTGGGCACCTCCAGCGGCCTTGACCGCTTGCTCGGCAGCATCTGCCAAGCTGGTGGCGGCGATAATATTAAGTCCACTGTCGGCAAGCGCCTGACGACCCAGATCGGCACTGTTACCCTCCAATCTGACCACGACCGGTACAGACACACCCACCTCCTGAACAGCGCCAATCACGCCTTCGGCGATCAAGTCGCAGCGAACGATACCGCCGAAAATATTAACCAACACCGCCTTGACGTTTTCATCGGATAATATAATTTTAAATGCTTCGGTCACCCGCTCCTTGGTAGCGCCGCCACCGACATCCAGGAAGTTAGCTGGAGAACCGCCGTAGAGCTGAACGATGTCCATCGTACCCATGGCCAGACCTGCGCCGTTAACCATACAACCGATGTTGCCATCGAGAGCCACATAATTGAGCTCCCATTGCGCCGCGTGTGCTTCTCTCTCATCTTCCTGGGTGGGATCCTGCATTTCACGCAAAGCGGTTTGGCGGTAAAGTGCATTGCCGTCGACGCCAATTTTTGCGTCCAGACAGTGCAGATCGCCAGCGGCGGTGATGACCAGAGGATTAATCTCAATCAATGCCAGGTCTTTTTCCTGAAACAGGCGAGCCAGGCCCAGAAATATTTTTACAAACTGTTTGATTTGGTTACCCTTCAGACCAAGCTGAAAAGCCAGGGCGCGACCCTGATAGGGCTGTGCACCCACCAGCGGATCAATCACTGCTCTAAGAATTTTCTCGGGCGTTTCTTCAGCCACTTTTTCAATTTCCACACCACCTTCGGTAGACGCCATAAAAACAATGCGACGAGATGAACGGTCGACTACGGCACCCAGATACAGCTCCTCGGCAATGTCGGTGCAGGTCTCTACCAGAACTTTGGTCACCGGTTGTCCACCGGCATCGGTTTGGTAAGTCACCATGTTTTTGCCTATCCACTGGTGGCAAAAATCAGAAATTTCGTCTTTGGTGGTCACTAGCTTGACACCGCCGGCCTTGCCACGGCCCCCCGCGTGCACCTGGGCTTTGATCACCCATTTGTCGCCGCCAATTTGAGCGGCTGCGTCAATTGCATCTTTGGAATTGTCTACCGCGTAACCAATAGATACCGGCAACCCGTACTCGGCAAACAACTGTTTACCCTGATATTCATGAAGATTCATGTAGTCTCACCATTGTGGTTGTTGAAAAAACTCCGCGTCGCAATGCGGGGTAACGTGTTCTTACTTCCGCGGCTTGCGGTTTGCGATATGAATAGCGTGTCCGTCAACTGCCAGCGCAGCTTCATGTACTGCTTCGGACAAAGTGGGGTGACCAAACACAGTCAACGCCAAGTCCTCAGTGCTGGCTCCAAATTCCATTGCGATAACGACTTGCTGAACCAAGTCTGCCGCGCTGGGTCCAATGACGTGGCAACCCAGTATGCGATCGGTCTCAACATCGGATATTATTTTCACCATGCCACCGGTATCGTTAGCGGCCATCGCCCTGCCGCTGGCGGCAAAGGGAAATACACCCGACTTGTATTCCACACCATCGGATTTTAATTGCTGCTCGTTCTTCCCCACCCAGGCAATTTCCGGATGTGTGTACACAACAGATGGAATGCAATCGTAATTCATTTGTGCCTTTTTGCCGGCGATACGCTCAGCAACCATGACACCTTCTTCGGATCCTTTGTGGGCGAGCATCGGGCCACGTACCACGTCGCCAACCGCATAAATGCCAGCCGCCTCGGTCTCACAACTATCATTTACAAAAATGAAGCCGCGCTCGTCGAGGCTGACACCACAGTCTGCACTTAGCAATTCACTACTTCGTGGCCGTCGACCCACCGCCACGATAAGCTTATCAAAAACCTCGGTTTTTTCATCATCTCCATCACTATAGGTCACGGTGACTTCGCCATCGCCAATTTTAGTGCCCGTCACACGTGTGCCGAGTCGTATATCCATGCCTTGTTTCTTGAAAGTCTTGGCGGCGTCCTTTGAAATCTGATGGTCAACCGCTGGCAGAAACTCCTCCAACGCTTCCAATACAACGACCGAGGAACCCAAACGGTTCCAGACGCTTCCTAATTCCAAACCGATAACACCCCCGCCGATCACCCCCAGGCGTGCGGGAACTTCCGTTAACTCCAAAGCACCAGTCGAATCTATGATCAGGTCGTTGTCTACAGGTGCCGGTGGAATATCGACAGGGACAGATCCAGCTGCCAAAATAACACTTCCGGCCTGGTACTCAACGACAGAGCCATCGGCAGCGGTAACATCTACTTTCCTACCCGCTTTGACCTTCCCAGTACCGGCCAGAACGGTCACCCCGTTAGCCTTGAACAATCCGGTAATACCTGAGGTCAACTGTTTGACGATTTTGTTCTTGCGCACCAGCATCGCGGCAACATCAAAACCCACATCCGAGACAGAAATACCATGGACTCCCAACTCATCGCGAGTCTCCACATACTTTTGACTACTGTCCAACAGGGCCTTGGAAGGGATGCAACCCACATTGAGGCAAGTTCCGCCCAGGCTTGTCTTACCCGCTTTATCGACCCACTTTTCAACGCAGGCTGTGCTTAAACCCAGCTGAGCAGCTCGAATAGCCGCCACATAGCCAGCGGGGCCCGCGCCGATTACAACAACATCAAAAGAATTGGACATACAAAGAAACCTGTAGTGAAACCGTTACCAGTTTGTTAAATACATAGTGTGGAAACGCAGCAGCGTCGGCCAGCACCTATAATTGCAGTAGAATCCGCGCAGGGTCTTCCAGCAGGTCTTTCATCGCCACAAGACATTGAACAGCATCCTTACCATCTACAAGGCGATGATCGTAGGACATAGCGAGATACATCATCGGTAAAATAACGACCTCGCCATCGACAGCCATAGGACGCTCCTGGATTTTGTGCATACCGAGAATGCCTGTCTGCGGTGGATTAAGTATCGGGGTAGATTGCAGCGAACCGTATACCCCTCCATTGGTAATACTGAAAGTACCACCCTGCATTTCCTCGATCGTCAGCTTGTTATTACGAGCGCGCGTGCCCAGGTCGAGTATTTTCGCTTCGATATCAGCGATACTCATAAAGTCTGCATCGCGCAACACAGGCACAACCAACCCTTTTTCCGTAGACACTGCGACACCGATGTCCTGGTATCCGTGATACACGATGTCGTCGCCGTCTATCGAGGCATTAACTGCTGGAAAACGCTTAAGCGCTTCGCAGGCGGCCTTGACAAAAAAGCCCATAAAACCCAACCGGGTACCATTATGCGTTTTTTGAAATTGCTCTTTGTACTGCTTCCGTAATTTCATTACCGGTTGCATATTGACCTCGTTAAACGTGGTCAACATAGCGGTATTCTGGCTGGCATCGAGCAGTCGTTCGGCGATCCGAGCCCGCATGCGTGTCATCGGCACCCGGCGCTCTATTCTCTCACCCATCGGCCCTGCAGTTAATTCAGCTACATCCTGCTTTGCCGCCGGCGTCGGTGCCGGGACTTTTTCAGCCGACTCAGATTTTTTGATGTGGTTGAGCACATCTTCCTTGGTAACCCGACTACCTTTGCCGGTACCGCTGATACTCGCGGCATTAAGGCCGTGCTGTTCCACCAATTGGCGAGCCGCGGGGCCCAGCGTCGGTTCCACAACAGACTCGACCGCAGTCGGGGACGCCAAGCTCGCTGCTGGCTCACTGGCTTCTGCCTGCGCTCCAGCGGTAATGTGGGCTATCAACTCGCCACTCAATACCAAATCACCCTCGCCCTTGATGATTTCAGTCAATACACCGTCAGCGGGTGCAACGATTTCCATCACCACTTTATCCGTTTCGATATCCACCAGAAGCTCGTCGCGAACCACGCTATCGCCCGCCTGTTTATGCCAGGTCGCAATCGTCCCGTCTGCGACCGACTCAGGAAATGTTGGGGCCTTGATTTCAATGCTCATATTGGGTCCTTTTCACAAATTCATTTGGCCTGTAGCGCTTGCGCTACCAGGTCTTGCTGTTGTTGCAGGTGCAGGGCCATATAACCTGCTGCTGGCGCGGCCGAGGCATCCCGCGCAACGTGCTCAAGATATATATCGGGGTTAAGCCGGTAGGTAACGCGCCGCATGTGATGCTGGCTGGAATACCACGCTCCCTGATTTTCCGGCTCTTCCTGCACCCAGGACAACTGGGTCAAACCTTCATAGGTTTGTAGTATTTTAAACAAATCTTCCTCGGGAAATGGATAGAGCTGCTCCAATCGCAATATGGCTATGTCTTCTCTATTCTCTGCTCGGCGCTGATTACGCAGGTCGTAATAAACCTTGCCACTACACAGTAATATCTTCCTAACAGCCGCGCGATCAATGGCATCTGTCTCGTCGAGCACATTATGAAAATGCCCCTCTGACAATTCCTCAATAGTTGAAATAGCCTGTTTGTGGCGCAGCAAACTCTTGGGGGTCATGACGATGAGTGGCTTGCGCACGGGTCGGATAACCTGACGTCGCAACATATGATAAACCTGCGCCGGCGTAGACGGCACACAGACCTGAACATTGTGTTCGGCACACAGCTGCAAATAGCGTTCCAAGCGAGCCGACGAGTGCTCGGGGCCCTGACCCTCGTAGCCGTGCGGCAGCAGCATAGTCAAGCCGCAAAGCCGCCCCCACTTGTGCTCCCCACTGGTTATAAACTGGTCGATAACGACCTGGGCGCCATTGGCAAAGTCTCCAAATTGCGCCTCCCATATTACCAACGGTTTGGGGTTGGTGGTCGCGTAACCGTACTCAAACGCTAAAACCGCTTCCTCCGACAGCAGCGAGTCACGAATGATAAAACTCGGCTGCTCCTCTGCGACGTGCTGAAGGGGAATGTAGGTCGACCCATCTTTCTGGTTGTGCAGTACCGCGTGGCGGTGTGAAAATGTGCCACGACCTACGTCCTGTCCGGTAATGCGGATGGGGTGTCCCTGGTCTACCAGGGTTGCGTAGGCCATTGTCTCAGCAAAGCCCCAGTTAACAGGCATAGCACCGGCGCCCATGCGTCTTCGATCGTCGAGAATTTTTTCTACCTGGCGCTGCAGAGGAAAGCCCTGGGGCGACTCATTAACACGCTGCGACAGCACCTGCAATTTCTTCAATGGGAAGGAGGTGTCGGCGGGAAGCGTCCACTCATGGCCAATATAGGGCGTCCAGTCGACGTACATACTGACATTGGGATTCTTTACCAGACAACCCATTACCTGCTTGCCCGCTTCGAGCTCGCTGCGGTAGTTATCGACAAGGTCCCGATCCTGATCCTCGGTAATCACGCCGCGTTCTATCAGAGTGCGTGCGTACAAATCTCTGGTGGTGGTCTGCCGGCGGATTTTTTTGTACATGAGAGGCTGGGTTGTCGAGGGCTCATCTGCCTCGTTGTGACCGCGACGGCGATAGGTAATCAGATCGATCACCACATCAATATTGAACTCATTGCGAAAGTCCACGGCCATTTCCGTGACAAACAAGACCGCTTGAGGATCGTCGCCATTAACGTGAAAAATTGGCGCCTGCACCATCTTCGCAACGTCGGTACAGTACTCGGTCGAACGCGCGTCGGCGCGTTCGCTGGTGGTAAAACCAACCTGGTTGTTAAGCACAATATGAATTGTGCCACCGGTCTTGTAGGCGCGGGTTTGGGACATCTGCAGTGTCTCCATAACCACACCTTGCCCGGCAAACGCTGCGTCTCCATGCAGAACAATGGGCACGACCGTACTTCCAATCTCATCCCCGCGTCGTTCCTGACGGGCTCTTACCGATCCTTCCACCACCGGAGAAACAATTTCCAGGTGAGAAGGGTTAAATGCCAATGCCAGGTGAACCTCGCCGCCGGGAGTCATCACATTGGAGGAAAATCCCTGGTGATACTTCACATCGCCAGATGTATCGAAACTTGCCTTACCTTCAAATTCGTCGAATAGCTCAGCGGGATCTTTACCGAGAATATTTACCAGTACATTGAGACGGCCCCTGTGTGCCATACCAATCACAATTTCCTTGGCATCGTAGGAACCCAGTCGCTGGATCATCTCGTAGAGCATGGGAATGAGACTCTCACCACCCTCGAGGCCAAAGCGCTTGGTACCCGGATATTTGGATGCCAGCGACTTCTCCAGCCCCTCGGCAGCGCAAAGCAGTTGATGCAAGTGTAATTGTACATCGTTGCCGTAGTCGGGTGCGGAACGAACACTCTCCATCCGCTGCATAACCCAATGCCGTTGCTCGGTGGTGGTGATATGCATGAACTCGGCACCGATAGTGTGGCAGTAGGTGCTCTCGAGTGTGTTGACGATCTCTTCAAGGGTCGCGCTATCTTTGCGGATGTGCATGCTACCCGTTTGAAAACTGGTATCGTAATCGGCACGGGATAATTGGTGAAAACTCAAATCAAGGTCGGGAACGGGCTCGCGAACGTGCAAACCAAGTGGATCGAGGCTGGATTTTTGATGGCCCCGCTGACGGTAGGCGCTGATCAGTTGTAGCACCCGGACCTGCTTGCGCTCGTGTTCGGTGGATTGGCTGTCTTCCGCTACCGTCGCTGCAGTTCTGACCCGCATCTTACTGATTTGCGCGAAGTGTTGTCGCACCGTGGAATGAGGAATCTCATCCAGGGCGATAGTTTTAACCCGGGGCAGTTTTTCGAAATAACCACGCCACTCTTCGGGGACCGCATTGGGGTCTGAGAGAAAGACTTCGTAGAGATCTTCTACGTAGGAAGCGTTACCTCCCGATATGTGGGAGCTACGCCAGAGGCGCTCCATCGTTTGTTCGCGCATGAATTATGTCGCTCGCTGTAACAACATGTTTCTAATATGCCCTATAGCCCTGGTGGGGTTGAGTCCCTTAGGACATACCGACACGCAGTTTTGAATGCCGTGGCAACGGAAGACACTGAAAGGGTCGTCCAGCCGCGCCAACCGCTCCTCGGTCGCTGTGTCCCGACTGTCAGCCAGGAACCGATAGGCTTGCAACAGCCCGGCGGGACCAATGAAACGGTCTGGGTTCCACCAAAAAGAGGGGCAACTGCTCGAACAGCACGCACAAAGAATACACTCATACAGCCCATCGAGTTTCTCCCGATCTTCCGGGCTCTGCAAGCGCTCTATCGCCGGAGGTGGCGTATCGTTTAGCAGATAGGGCTGAACCTTTTCGTACTGCTGGTAAAATAAGGTCATATCGACCACAAGGTCGCGTACAACAGGCAAGCCTGGCAGCGGCCGAACAACCAGTTTGTTCTTTTTCACGGTGTCGGATAACGCTGTAACGCAAGCCAGGCCGTTTTTCCCGTTCATATTGATACCATCGGAACCGCAAACCCCTTCACGACAGGAGCGTCGATAACCCAGACTGGGATCGCCTGCCTTAATCATTTCCAGAACATCCAACACCATGAGGTCCTTGCCCCCGGTATCGAATTCGACGTCCTGCATGTAAGGCTCGGCATCTACCTCGGGGTTATACCTGTACAAACTAACTTGTAACATCAACTCTCTCTCCTACTCAGTAGGTGCGAATCATGGGTTGGAAGGTGGGCACCGTTTTCGGTTCAAAATTAACTGCGCGTTTTCCTACACGCTTTTCTCCTGGGAAATACATGGAGTGACACAACCAATTTTCGTCGTCGCGGGTCTCGTAGTCCTCGCGAGCGTGAGCGCCGCGGCTCTCTTTGCGTGCCTCGGCCGTTATCGCGGTGGCCTCTGCTACTTCAAACAGGTTCTGCAGCTCCAGCGCCTCGATCCGCGCCGTGTTATAAGCATAACTCTTATCGGACAGCTCGACGTTTTCAATCCGTTCTCGAAGTTCCGCGAGCTTGGCGATACCATCCTGCATAAACTCGCCCTTGCGGAATACGCCGAAGTGATTCTGCATAATCCCCTGCAGCTCAGTTCGTAACTTAGCCGCATTCTCACCGCCGCTACGGTTATTAAGCTTGTCCAGACGTGACGTAGCGCGCTCAATATCGGAATCTGAGGCGTTGCGCATATCAATACCTTCGCGCAGTGCTTTTTCAATATATAGTCCGGCCGCTCGTCCAAACACAACCAAATCGAGCAAAGAGTTACCACCGAGACGATTGGCGCCATGTACTGACACGCAAGCCACTTCTCCGCAAGCGTAGAGACCCGGTACGACCTGGTCATTACCCTCGCTGTCCACAGTGAGCGCCTGCCCATCGACGTTAGTGGGTACACCGCCCATCTGGTAGTGACAGGTAGGCACAACGGGTATAGGTTCTTTTATCGGGTCGGCATGGGCAAAAGTGCGCGACAGCTCCAGGATACCGGGCAGTCGACTCTCTAAAACATCCTCGCCCAGGTGATCGAGCTTCAGGAACACGTGATCGCCATCGGGGCCACAACCACGGCCCTCCAGGATTTCCAGCACCATGGAGCGTGCCACAACATCGCGACCGGCAAGATCCTTGGCGTTTGGAGCATAGCGCTCCATAAATCTTTCGCCATCTTTGTTGACCAGGTAGCCACCCTCACCGCGACAGCCCTCGGTAACCAAAACCCCCGCGCCGTGAATGCCGGTCGGGTGAAACTGCCACATCTCGATATCCTGCACGGGAATACCCGCACGCAGCGACATGCCAATACCGTCTCCGGTGTTTATATGTGCATTGGTGGTCGAGGCATAGATACGACCAGCGCCGCCGGTTGCCAGGACTGTGGCCTTGGAGCGGATCTGTACGGTCTCGCCGGTCTCCATACAAATGGCGATTACACCAACCACTGCACCGTCCTGGTTTTTAACCAGATCGGTGGCAAACCACTCATTAAAAAACACTGTTTTCGCTTTCAAGTTACCCTGATAAAGCGTGTGCAGCAGGGCGTGACCTGTTCGGTCTGCCGCAGCACAGGTGCGAGCGGCCTGACCACCCTCGCCGTAATTTTTGGATTGTCCGCCAAAGGGTCGCTGATAAATTCTGCCCTCCTCCGTGCGAGAAAAAGGCAAACCCATGTGGTCTAGCTCAAAAATCGCCTCGGGGCCAACACTACACATATATTCAATAGCATCCTGGTCACCGATGTAGTCGGAACCTTTGACTGTGTCATACATATGCCAGCGCCAATCGTCCTCGGGGTCCGAGCTGCCGATAGCGCAGGTGATGCCGCCCTGAGCCGACACCGTGTGCGACCGGGTCGGAAACACCTTGCTTATAACCGCCGTCTTGTAGCCAGATTGAGCCAACTGTAGTGCGGCACGCATACCTGCGCCACCACCACCTACTATTACACTGTCGAAAGAGATCGTGCGAATTGCCGCCATGCCTCAGTTACCCCACAAAATTAGAATGACCCAGGCGAAATAGCTGAACATTACAATGCCGGAGCCCACCTGTGTTAACAAACGAAGAACAGTAGCCTTGGGCCCCAGCATACGCTCGGTCAAGTAATCGGTAACAACCGACCACAAACCTACCCAGGCGTGTGCGAATAGTGACATCAGGGCCAAGAGCGTAAATATACGCATAGCTTTGCCGGCAAAAACCGCTTTCCACTCTGCATACCCCAAGTCTGGAGTGGTCAGTATGGTCGCCCCTATACAAATAAACCAAGCCAAGAGAATGACTGCACTGACTCGCTGCAGGAGCCAGTCGTAGAGACCTGAACGACCCATGCTCGTAACTGAAGTTACCATATCCAGATCCCCGCCAGAATAATCAGTATCACGGATATACCGATGGTCAGCTGCGCGCCCAGCAGCCCTCCCTCCAGCGATTCGCCAATGCCAAAGTCCATAATTAAGTGTCTGACACCGGCAACCGAGTGATAAATGAGGGCGGCGACCACCCCCCATACCACAAGCTTCGCTAGCGGGCCGGCTAGAATGGCTTGCAAATCTGCAAAACTCTCCTCGCTGGCGAGGCTGGCATCCAGCATCGCTATCAGTATACCGACGCCAAAAAACAGAGCGACGCCGGTAACACGGTGGGTAATAGACGCTATAGCTGGCAATGGCCAGCTGAATGCGCCTAGATCTAGGTTAACTGGTCGTTTATCATCCACGGTATTTCACCCGATGTAGCCTGCTTCGAGGCGGTTGTTTAGCACGTGATTCCAGGGCTCCACAAGCCTTAAGGGGCAAGACTGAAACCCCACTGGGGAAGCGCCGCATTATAGGCAGAACACGGACCAAATTCAACGAAATCGAAGACTTGGGCACTTGGCGAGAGGGTAAAACACTTACACCACCTGCGAGACTATGCTTCCGGGCCTATAATTGACAAAATCCATTGAAACCCTATAGTTGTCGTCCGCCAGAACTTTTCATTCGTTAGGTAGTACTAGCCAGGAATATCCATGACACAGAAGAAAGCGAAGTTACAGATCGACGGCATTGAAGAAGATGTGGAGCTGCCAATATATTCAGGCACCATGGGGCCCGACGTTATCGATGTTGGCCAATTAACCAGCAAGGGCTTGTTCACCTACGACCCTGGATTTGTCTCCACCGCCTCCTGCGAGTCGCAGATCACCTTTATCGATGGTGATAAGGGCGTTTTACTCCATCGTGGCTACCCCATTGAACAGTTAGCCGAGCATTCCGATTATCTTGAGACCTGCTATCTACTTCTCTATGGGGAGCTACCGGACGCGCAACAGAAAAACAACTTCGAAATGACCGTGCGGAAGCACACTATGGTCCACGAGCAACTATCGACTTTCTACAAGGGCTTTCGTCGCGATGCTCACCCCATGGCAATTATGTGTGGCGTGGTCGGCGCCCTGTCCGCCTTCTATCACGACTCGCTGGACATCACCAATGAGCAGCACCGGGAAGTGGCTGCATTTCGCTTGATCGCGAAAATGCCAACCCTTGCCGCCATGAGCTACAAATTCTCAATTGGCCAACCTTTTATGTACCCGAATAACTCCATGAGTTACTCCGAGAATTTTCTCCATATGATGTTCGGCACGCCCTGTGAACCCAGCAACGTCTCGCCGGTACTGGCCAAGGCAATGGACAGGATATTTTTACTGCACGCCGACCACGAACA
>JBLHKV010000094.1:0-12715 GCA_047618115.1 Halieaceae bacterium
CGCTTATCGGCGAGGGCGAGGCAATCTTCGACGGGGTTCGCATGCCGAGTTCAGCTGCGCTGGATGCAGCGGGTCTCACTCCCATAGAACTAGGGCCCAAGGAAGGACTGGGCCTTATTAATGGCACACAGGTATCGACTGCATTGGCCCTGGCTGCCCTTTTTGGGACTTGGCGCCTGACCCAAGCCGCTCTTATCTCCGGCGCCCAGAGTTGCGATGCACTAATGGCTTCTACCGCTCCCTTCCGCGCCGAACTACATTCTCTGCGCGGCCTGGCCGGACAAATCAGTGCCGCTACCTCACTACGCGGTCTCCTGGCCGGCTCGGAAATACGCAACTCCCACCTTGCCGACGATGACCGGGTACAAGACCCCTACAGCTTGCGATGTCAGCCTCAGGTCATGGGTGCCTGCATTGATTTATTGCAGCAGGCCGCTCACACCCTTGAGATTGAGGCAAACGCAGTTACGGACAATCCCATTGTAATTGTCGAGGATGGCTCGATAATTTCGGGAGGCAACTTTCATGCGCAGCCGGTGGCCTTTGCCGCCGATCAATGTGCCCTGGCTATCGCCGAAATTGGCTCGATAACCGAACGAAGGATAGCCACCACCGTGGACCCTGGACAGAGCTATGGGCTACCTGCATTCCTGTCGCCAGACCCCGGCCTGAATTCAGGTTTTATGATCGCCGAGGTTACCTCCGCTGCATTAATGGCAGAAAACAAGCAGCGCGCCACTCCCTGCTCCATCGATTCAACCCCCACCAGCGCCAACCAGGAAGATCACGTGTCCATGGCGTGCCACGCCGCGAGAAGGCTGTTCGATATGAACCAGAACCTCGCCACTATCATCGCAATAGAATTTCTGATCAGCACCCAGGGTATCGAATTTCGCGCTCCGGCCAAAACTAGCGTACCCCTACAGACAACTATGGCGCTGATTCGCAAACAGATTCTCCCTCTCCAAGAGGACCGCTTTATGGCCACAGATATCGAGAAGCTGACGGCCATGGTGGTGGACGGCTCACTGGTAGCTGCACTGGCACACACGGGGCTATTGCCAGCACTAGGCACCGGGTGAAGCTGGTCGATGTGCACAGGGGAGAAGGCGCCCTGCTGTTGGCGCAGCCCCATTGTGGCCTATGGCTTCCAGACGATATTCTCGGCCGACTGAATGACCGCGGCCGCAAACTGGCAGACACCGACTGGCACATAAATCGTCTATACGAGGGCCTGGCAGAAAATGCCACCATCGTTACCGCGCAAGCTCACCGCTATGTTGTCGACGCTAACCGCGATCCAACCGACAGCTCGCTATACCCGGGGCAAAATACCACCAGCCTTTGTCCCACCACCGATTTTTACGGCGAACCGATCTACCAACCCGGACAATCCCCCTCTGCCGACGAAGTCGAACAGCGCCAGCAGACCTATCATCAGCCCTACCACGACGCGCTAGCGGAGGAGTTACAGCGCCTGCATCGACTCCATGGCTATGTCATTTTGTACGACTGCCACTCGATTCGATCGCGCGTGCCGTTTCTGTTCGAGGGAATTCTGCCGGACCTGAATATCGGCACGAATAGCGGGCTGAGTTGCGATGCCGTACTGCAACGCGCGGTAGCTGAGACCTGCGAAACCTACCTCCCCAGCGAGCAGTACAGCTGGGTGGAAAACGGTAGATTTCGGGGCGGCTGGACCACGCGTCACTACGGACAACCAGACACCGGTTATCACGCGCTTCAGATGGAAATAAGTCAACGCTGCTACATGGAGGAAGAGCAGCCGTGGCGGTACTTACCGGCAAAGGCACGGCAGCTTCGCGCCCTTCTTAAAAAATTGTTGAGCGCGCTACAGATAGAAAAGCCCCTCGCGGGAACTCCATAAACCTGAGAACCCAGCCAGCCCTTCAGACCGATGTACCAGTGCGACACAACAAGCAGTCCAGAAATGAGCCACCCGTGACCTTGACCATGCCGATAACGTAAGTCAGCCCTATGGTTCCATCAAACGCTACGAGTCCATACTCCCATTGTTCCGACAGACCATTAGGTACCGCGTAGATCACCGCCGTAACTGCCGTCAATCTGACCAAACCCTGCCAAAAAATAACCGGGGCTCGATTAACCATATCCCGGGACGCCCACATCAGGCAGGCCGCCGCCATCATCAGAAACATACCCAGGGTCATCAGAGCGACAAACTGCCCGGGTTGAGGATTGGAAATGGCACCGTACCAAGTACCTGCCCCCACTAAAAAATCGAGAGCACCGGTGATATAAACGAATTTCTGTAGCATGGGACTACTCCTGCTTATTCGAGCCGAGACGTGCCGCGGTGCTTAGGCATCGCCAAAAGAATGCCGCAGCACAATAGTTTCGAGCCGGTCCGGCCCAGTAGAAATAATGTCGATGGGTGCACCAACCAGTTGCTCAAGGCGAATGATATAGCGCCTGGCGGCCTCGGGCAGTTCCTCGAGTGTGCGCGCCCCCAGCGTCGATTCAACCCAACCAGATTGCTCTTCGTATACCGGCACCAGCCCCTCAAAGTCATCGCTGTCCAGCGGATTTGTCACCGATTCTCCCTGCGCATTTTTATACCCCACACAAATATGAATCGACTTCAGCCCATCCAAAACATCGAGCTTGGTAAGGCACAAGCCAGATATACTGTTGATGCGCACCGCATTGCGCAGCGCTACGGCATCAAACCATCCACAGCGTCGCGCCCGGCCAGTCGTCGCACCGAATTCGTGACCTTTTGTTGCTAAATGCTCGCCATTACTATCGAACAACTCAGTCGGAAAAGGCCCGGAGCCAACTCGGGTGGTGTAGGCCTTGGTGATACCCAGAATATAATCCAGGTAAAGGGGTCCGAAGCCACTGCCGGTAGCCGTGCCGCCCGCGGTTGTGTTTGAAGAGGTCACGTAGGGGTAGGTACCGTGATCGATATCCAGCAACGAACCCTGCGCGCCTTCGAACAAAATGTTTTCTCCACGCTCGCGATACTCGTGAAGTAAGGAAGTGACATCCGCAATCATGGGGCAGATCTCTTCGGCGCGACGCAGGGTCGACTCCAGAATTTCGTCGTAATCTATGGCCGCTTGACCGTAGTACTCAGTCAACGCGAAATTGTGGTACTCGACCGTGCTGCGAAGCTTCTCCGCAAACCGCTTGGGGTGCAGTAGATCGCCAACCCGCAGTCCGCGACGGGCTACCTTATCCTCGTACGCTGGGCCAATACCGCGCCCGGTAGTGCCGATTTTTGCATCGCCGCGCCGCAACTCTCGAGCTTGATCCAGGGCAACATGGTAGGGCATGATCAATGGACAAGCTGGGCTGATCCGCAGGCGTTCCCGCACGGGATAGCCCCGCCCCTCCAACTCTGCCATCTCTTTCAATAGTGCCTCGGGACACACCACCACACCGTTGCCTATCAAGCAGGTTACGTTCTCCCGCAGTATTCCCGAGGGAATCAGATGCAGTACCGTCTTCTCTCCGTCAATAACCAGCGTATGGCCAGCGTTATGGCCGCCCTGAAAGCGCACTACTGCCCTGGCTTGATCCGTGAGCAAGTCAACAATCTTACCTTTGCCCTCATCGCCCCATTGAGTGCCCAATATCACCACGTTCTTGCTCATAAAATATGCTCTGTCTTTGTCTCAGGTATGAGTTTCGGCCAGCGTATCTACGCACCACAGACCATCTCGATAAATTAGCTCTCGATCGCAGCGGGCGTCGACAACGCCGTCCAGGCTCGCAATCACAACCTCCCCCTGTTCGCGCAACGCAGTGGTTGCGGCGACGAGTTCCTCATTTTTTCCGACCGGGGCTGCAATGGCGCCGCGCGCATCGTGAGTTGGCGCCACCGCAAGGTCAGCCAGCTTCTTCAAATCAGCGTTGAAGCCAGTGGCAGGTCGGGCTCGACCAAAAACCGCCCCAACGTCGTCGTAGCGACCTCCGTTGGCAATGGCCTGACCGCAGCCAGGCACATAGGCGGCAAAAACCATACCCGTATGGTAGTGGTAGCCGCGCAGTTCACTGAGATCATAGTACAAATTCACCCCTGGAAATTGGCTGCAAACCGCCTCGCCAACCTTGGCCAGTTCATCTACGGCGGCTATAGCATCGGGGTAATCGCGCAATAAGTTTGCAGCGTCTTCCAGCACCGACGTGTCTCCGTGAAGACCGGATAGTGTCACAAATAGTTTCCGCTTCTCTATGTCTATGACGGGTTCCAGCGCCGTCACCAGGTCATCGATCGCCTTCTGCTGCAAGGCGGTGAATAGCGCCGCCTCCTGCTCGTCGTCGAGTCCAGAGCCCGCCAGCAAGGTCCGATAAACGGCTATATGGCCAAGATCCAGCGTGATATCAACCAGGCCGATACTGGTCAGCGATTGCAACATCAGGGCGATCACTTCGATATCTGCGTCCAGCCCCGGGGCCCCATATAGCTCCGCACCCAGTTGTATGGGAGATCTTGACGCCAGCAACGACTTGGGCCTCGTGTGGAGTACGCTACCGGCATAGCACAACCGCGATACGCCTTCAGCACGGAGACTATGGGCATCAATACGAGCAACCTGTGGTGTTATATCAGCGCGTATGCCGAGCGTACGACCGCTGAGTTGATCGATTACCTTAAAGGTCAGCATGTCGACATCGCTACCCAGACCAATCAGCAGCGAGTCAGTGAATTCCATAAGGGGTGGTATTACAAGTTCGTAGCCCCAGCCGCGATAGAGGGTGAGCAGATCGCGCCGCAACCCCTCAATTTTGTCGGCCTGCGCCGGCAGTACTTCCTCTACCCCGTCTGGCAGCAGCCAGCGGTCTACTGTAGTCATTTAAATCACCAGTTCCGATAGCCGTGTAAGGCCCTCAATGCACCAGATATAGCAAGCCAAGACCGGCCAGCATACTCATTAGCCCGACCGCGCGCATAGTCCGGTCGTCCGTCTCGGCCAGTTGCTGAACCAACCGCCGCCAGCGCCCGGGGCTAAGAAACGGAACGATACCCTCAATCACCAGTACCAAGGCAAGCGCCACACCTAACTGCTGCCATACATCCATAAAAGGAGCTCAAAAAGTCACACGCACAAAAAACCGCGAGCTCCGATGTTTGGCTTCCAAACACGATCGCTCACGGTTGCAGGAGGTTATCACAGTCTCCCAAAACCACGCAGAATTATTTGGGTAATTAGTCGGCTACCCGCTTCTCCGCACAGTTTTGGAAACTAGCTATCGGGTCGAGAACTCTTCAGATAACGGAAAAACTCACTCTTTGGATCAACCAGCATAATATCGTTTTTACTGGAAAATGCCTCCCGATATGCCTTGAGACTACGCGTAAAAGAATAGAATTCCGGATTCTGATTGAACGCGTTGGCATAGATGGAAGTTGCTTCCGCATCACCTTCACCGCGCAGCAACTCGGCATCGCGATAAGCGTTAGCCGCAATAATCGTGCGCTCGCGGTCCGCAGACGCTCGAATACCCTCCGCCAGCTCACGACCCAGGGAGCGGTGTTCCCGCGCTTCTTTCTCGCGCTCTGCGTTCATCCTTTGAAATACCGAACGACTAACTTCCGGGGGCAGATCGATTTGCTTTACCCGAACGTCGACAACTTCAACACCCAGCTCTACCTTGGTAATCGTATTGAGCGCCTTGGTTAGGTCGTCCATCAGCTGATCGCGTTCGCCAGACACAACTTCGTGCATAGTTCGATTCGCGACCTCGTTGCGCAGACCTGTGTTAATTCGCTGTGCCAACAGGGCATTGGCCCGGTTTTCATCGCCACTGGTGGCGGTGTAAAACGTTTCGACCTCGGCGATACGCCACTTGGCAAAGGAATCGACGATGACTGCCTTCTGTTCAACGGTGAGAAATCGTTCAGGATTGGCGTCTACGGTGAGCATCCGCCCGTCGAAAACGCGAACATTGTTGACGAACGGTATTTTCACGTGGAGGCCCGGCTTGATATCGGCATTGACTATCTCGCCAAACCGCAGCAATACAGCCCGCTCGGTTTCCTTAACGATATACAGAGAATTGGTGACCAGGAATACAATAAGCGCGGTCACCGCTAGAGTCAGTGGGGATTTTAGGTTCATGTTATCGGCCCTCTCGACGCGAACTGTTGGATGAATCCTGACGTAGTTGCTCGGCAACTCGATTCGCCAGATCTCGCATACCCTGCTGTCCTATGCTGCCACCTGCGGGCAGGCTGGAGGCCTGACCCACAATTTTGTCCAGGGGCAGGTACATCAGGTTATTGCCACCCTCGACGTCAATCATTACCTTGCTGGTGCTGCTGAGTACATCCTGTAGCGCATCGATATACAAGCGCTCTCGAGTCACCTTCGGTGCCTTGCTGTATTCGTTGAGCAGGCGCTCAAAGCGTTGAGCCTCACCCTGGGCTTGAGCGGTTACCTGCTCCTTATAGGCACTGGCCTCTTCGAGCTGGCGCTGAGCCTGGCCTCGGGCTTCTGGAATAATGCCATTTGAGTAGGCCTGGGCTTCGTTTTTCACCCGCTCCTCGTCTTCTTTGGCCTTGATAACATCGTCAAACGCTTCCTGAACCTCGGGAGGCGGCGCGGTATTCTCGATATTGACCTGGCTCACTTGAATACCGGTCTCGTAGTTGTCTAGATAAGACTGCAATCGCGCGTGAACATCGATCGCTATCTGTTCCCGACCCTCGGTGAGCACCTGGTACATCAGGCTACTGCCGACGACATGGCGCAGCGCGCTCTCGGTAGCGTGCTGTAAGCTGCGCTCCGGATCGCGAACCTTAAGCACAAATTTTTGCACGTCCACAACAGTGTATTGGACCGACAAGTCGACTTCGACGATATTTTGATCCTCGGTCAACATCTGTTCACGGTGCGCTGAAGACCGTACCTTGGTCACATTGACTGTAAAGACTTCGTCGATAAGCGGCGGGTTCCACTGTAGACCCGGCATAACGGTGTCATAGTATTTGCCAAATCGCAGCACCACACCTCGCTCCTGCTGATCAATTTGGTAGAAGCCCATCAAGCCCCACGCAAGCAGTGCCACAACCAGGGCTGCACCGATGAGAATCTTGGGCACGCCCGAGACATCACCGCCACTGCCACTGCCGCCACTGTTGCTGCCTCCACCGAACAGACCGCCGATCTTTTCTTGCAATTTTCGCAGCGCCTCGTCGAGATCGGGAGGACCTTGATCGCCACCACCCCAAGGGTCTTTTTTACCGCCGCCGTTACCGCCAGGCTCATTCCAGGCCATTTTTCTCTCCTGTTAAAAATTCAGCCAGAATAGACTGAGAACTATTCCGGGCGGGCAGTCTAGCAAAATTGCGCCGCTCATGTCCTATACATTCAACTACCACCATCAACTGGCCAGCAGCACCTCTCCATCGATATGTTCCACACTACAAAGCCGCCGCCAATCCGCCCTCATCAAACGAATTTCAAGGCTCAAGCTGCCGTCTTCGTTGCTTTGCTCGGTCTGAATAGCGCCCAGCTGGTAGAGCTTCGCCCGCAGTCGGCCCTGATCGGGTGCCAGCTTGAGACTCTGATCGACCATGTCATTACCGAGTAACTCGGCCACTGCCTGGGGCAATAGCTCGACACCAGCACCGGTCTGCGCGGACAACCATACGCGTATCGGCACGCCCTCTTCATTTCTGTCGATGCGGGGGCAGACCTGAGTCAGATCAATCTTGTTGTATATCTCCAGACGCGGCAAGTCGCCTGCGTCAATTTCGGTCAGCACCTCGTGCACCTGCCCAATATTATCCTCGCGTTCCCCGCTGGCTGCATCGATGACGTGCAGGAGCAGGTCTGAACAGGCCGCCTCTTCCAGGGTAGCCCTGAAGGCCTCGACCAGCTTATGCGGCAGGTGGCGAATAAACCCTACTGTGTCGGCCAGCACGATAGGTCCGATCTCATCCAGCTCTAAGCGTCGCAGCGTTGGATCCAACGTCGCAAACAGCTGGTCGGCGGCATAGACAGAGGAATCGGTCAGGCGATTAAACAGCGTGGACTTACCGGCATTGGTGTAACCAACCAATGACACCGTTGGAATTTCTGCCCTGCGCCTCGACCGGCGACCCTGTTCTCGCTGGCGCCGTACCTTGGTCAGGCGAGCATTAAGAGATTTGATTCGCGCGCCCAATAATCGACGATCTGTTTCAAGCTGGGTTTCACCCGGTCCGCGCAGACCGATACCGCCTTTTTGCCGTTCCAGGTGGGTCCAGCCACGCACAAGCCGAGAAGCAATATGACGTAAGAGCGCCAGCTCGACCTGAAGTTTCCCCTCGTGGGTGCGGGCGCGCTGGGCAAATATATCGAGAATCAATCCGGTTCGATCGAGCACTCTGCACTGCAAAGACTCTTCCAGGTTACGTTCCTGGCTAGGGGAGAGGGAGTGGTTGAAGATCACCAACTGCGCATCCTCCGCCCTGACGGCGGACTCGATTTCTTCCAATTTACCGGTACCGACAAAATAA
Organism: Halieaceae bacterium; assembly: GCA_047618115.1. Taxonomy (GTDB): domain Bacteria; phylum Pseudomonadota; class Gammaproteobacteria; order Pseudomonadales; family Halieaceae; genus CALJGI01. The sequence continues at coordinate 8,495 of JBLHKV010000094.1, forward strand.
CGCGCGTGCGGAGACTTCCGCGAACCAACCAGAAACGCGACGGGATCGCCTCCGGCGGAAAGCACCAGCTCTTCGAACTCGCGAGGGTCCTCGCGGTTGCCCTCTCCGGGTAACTGAAGATGTACGAGCACGGCCTTTTCGCCGGACTCTGGACGGTCAAAAAACAAATAAACCTCTTATCAGTGAATGCTTTTCGCGCACAAGCAAGTCGATCTTGTCGAACCCTCTGGCGAGAGCCTCACTCTCAAGCTTCCTCGTCTTCATCCTGAGGATTGGTCAGGGGCATGCGCACAACGCGCGATGGCACCACCGTCGATATGGCATGTTTATATACCATCTGGCTCACTGTATTCTTGAGCAGCACGACGAACTGGTCGAATGACTCTATCTGGCCCTGCAACTTAATGCCATTTACCAAATAGATGGAAACGGGAACGCGTTCCTTACGCAGAATATTCAGGTAAGGGTCTTGTAGGGTATGCCCTTTTGACATAGCTCTCTCCTTAGCGGCCCAACTCAGGCCTTTCAATAATATTACAGATCGACAGCGTCGACCCGATGGTCGCCCTCTTACACCAGGGGCTTGGATTACTTCTCGCAACTACAGTATAGATCAATCTACGCATCTGATATGGGGACTTAGCCGATGAAATTCAACGCCTCATCGAGCATATTGCTGCTCGCGCTGGTTTCTCCGTGGACGTTTATCGATTTCTGGACTTCCAACAATTTCAAATTCGGCCATCCCCGCATCCATGTCAACTGCCGTTTGGCCAACTGCCGGGTCGCTGCGAGTGCCCGATCAATCATCTCCGCCCGGTCATACCGGCCCTCCAGATGCTCCCACACCTGCCGATAGCCCACCGCCCTGATCGCAGGCAGCTCTGCGTGTAAATCTTCACGGGCCATGAGTGCTCTGACCTCCTCGATCAGATCCAGTTCCAACATCTGCTTGAATCTCTCTTCGATACGGCTGTGCAATGCCAGTCTGTCTCCAGGTAACAGGCCCAACTGCAGCAACCTGTACTCGCCTGCTATTCCTCGCGGGACGCCCGCTGCCTGCCGTCGTCGCCATTCGGTCATCGTCACCCCGCTGGACAAATACACCTCCAAAGCCCGCGAGAGTCGCTGCGAATGATTGGGGTGGATCTGCGCGGCGCTATCTGGATCGACCACAGCGAGGCGCTCGTGAACGCCGGCCCAGCCGGCGGCATCTGCCTCCAACTGAATCTCGGCACGCACAGTCGCATCTGCCGGCGGCATATCGGCCAGCCCCTCGGTCAGCGCCTTAAAATAAAGCATGGTGCCACCAACCAGCAATGGCGTTCGACCGGCGGCAATCACGGCGGCAATTTCCCGTCGCGCGTCCGTGCAAAATTGGGCCGCTGAATAGGGCTCAGAGGGATCACAAATATCAACCAGGCGATGTGGTGCGCGGGCCAGCGTAGCCCGATCAGGCTTGGCAGTACCGACATCCATGCCGCGATAAACCAGCGCCGAATCGACGCTGATAATTTCACAATCTATGTGCTCAAGCAGTTGGCAGGCAAGCTCGGTTTTACCGCTGGCGGTAGGACCAAGAAGATAGATCAGTCGCGGTTTTTGCACTAGCGCCCTCGCAGAAACAGTTTGTCGAGTTCCTCAATCGATAACTGTGTCCAGGTTGGACGCCCATGATTGCATTGCCCGCTACGCTCTGTGTCCTCCATATCACGCAACAGGCCATTCATTTCAGGTATCGTCAGGCGACGGTTGGCCCGCACCGAGCCGTGACAAGCCATGGTGGACAATATTTCGTCCATATGTGCCTCGATGCGGTCGCTACTACCATATTCAAGCAAATCGGAGAGCACATCGCGTACCAATTGCTCCACCTGCGAACCCTGCAGTGCCACCGGTATCTGGCGAATCACCAGCGCCTCCTCCCCTGCCCGCTCCAGTACCAAACCGAGCTCGACGAATACAGCACTATAATTTTCCGCGCAATCCGCCTCCCCGGAACTGACCGCAAGCGATAGCGGCACCAGCAAAGGCTGGCGCGAAATACCCTGACTATCGCGGGCCAACTTCATCCGCTCATAGGTAATCCGCTCGTGCGCGGCGTGCATATCCACCAGCACCAAGCCCTGGGCGTTCTCCGCCAAAATATAAACGCCGTGTAACTGCGCCAGCGCATAGCCCAGGGGCGGCACCTCTCCATCCTCCGACCGATCCACGGAGGCAGCACCGAATGTCGGCCCGTGAGCTGGCCTTTCCGGATGCAACTGCCCATAGCCACTTAGCTGCTCCTGCACTCGCCCCGCCAATGGTCCTCTGTCGTTGCTCTGAGCGCCACGGTGCCAGCCAAGCGACGCCTGGTTGAAGCCGCTTTCGCCAGGCACTTGAGATGAGGGTGTGATTGTCGCTCCTGAAACCTGATCGGAAGGGCGTAATTCGGCCAGCGTGTGATGCAGTGTTCTGAACAAAAAGTCGTGCACAGTCCGGCCATCGCGGAAACGAACTTCGTGCTTGGTTGGGTGGACATTGACATCGACATTGGCGGGCGCCAACTCCAGATAAAGCACAAAGGCTGGGTGGCGGCCGTGAAATAGTACATCTCGATAGGCCTGTCGTACCGCGTGAACCACCAATTTGTCTCTAATTACCCGCTGATTCACGTAAAAATATTGCAGGTCAGCCTGGCTTCGGGAAAAGGTGGGCAGGCCAACCCAGCCCCACAATTTCAATCCGGCAGCTTCATTTTCGATATAGACAGCCTGCTCCATAAAAGCTGGCCCACACAGTGTTGCAACACGCCGCTCCCGCTCATCCCGGCTACTACAGGCCCGCAACTGATGGATTACCCGCTGCTTGTGGCTCAACTGAAACCCCACGTCAAAGCGACTGAGAGCTTGTCGCTTCACCACCTCCTGAATGTGACTGAACTCTGTTTTCTCTGCTTTTAAAAATTTTCTTCGGGCAGGCACGTTAAAAAACAGGTCGCGCACCTCTACGGTGGTACCACGTGGGTGAGGAGCGGGCCGTAACTCAGAATCCATTTCGCGACCCTCGGCGGCGGCACACCAGCCCCGAGTACCTTCCGCCAGCGCATTACTGGTCAGCCGCAGCCGCGATACCGAACTGATGCTCGCCAGGGCTTCACCGCGAAACCCCAGACTACGCACCAATTCCAGATCTTCCAGGGAGCGGATTTTACTGGTTGCGTGCCGACTCAGGGCCAGCGGCATATCCTCTTCGTCAATGCCGGTGCCATTGTCGCGCACTCGAATTAGTTTGACGCCTCCTGCCTCCACATCCACGTCTATAGACGTGGCATCGCTATCGACGCTGTTTTCCAGCAATTCCTTCACCACAGACGAGGGGCGCTCCACAACCTCACCGGCTGCAATTTGGTTGGCAAGCCGCTGGTCAAGCAACTGAATTCGGGACATATTTTTGGTCGTTCAGGTTGTCGGAATGATGAGCCGCTGCCCAATGCGTATAGTGTTGCCTTTGATTGCATTGCGCTCGCGAATTGAGGTAATAGTAACATTGAAGCGTTTGGAAATGTGCGACAGCGTATCGCCTCTGGCGATAACGTATTCGGTTCCCTCTCCTCTTTTTTCCCACGCTAACAGGGTACCAGGAGGGGTCGTAGCGGCAAAATAATTGGTGAGCCCCTGATAGATAGCCTTGGCCATTTTCTTTTGATAGCTACTACTATTGAGTAGCCTTGCTTCCCTGGGGTTAGAAATAAAGCCGGTTTCCACCAGCAAAGAAGGAATATCCGCGGACTTCAGCACGGCGAATGCCGCTTGCTCAACGGTAGTACTGTGAAGCTTTGAAATGTCGCCCATTTGTGCGAGAACGCTGGCTCCGGCCTCCCGACTCATTACCCGGCTACTGTCCAGGGACATATCGTAGAGCACCTCGGCAAGTAGATCGTCCTTATCGTTCAGGCTGGTGCCTCCGACCAGGTCGGCCGCGTTTTCACGCTGCGCCAAAAAGCTGGCGAAAGTACTCGAGGCACCACGCTGCGAAAGCACATAAACCGAGCTTCCATTGGCCTTGGGACTTGAAAATGCATCGGCATGAATAGAGACGAACAAGTCTGCCTGTTTCTCGCGGGCCAGCATCCGGCGATTCTTCAAACTCACATAATAGTCGCCGTCACGGATCATCTCGGCCCGATAACCGCGGGTACTACTAATCATTTTCTGCAACTCCCGGGCGATGGCCAAT
>JBLHKV010000095.1:0-12652 GCA_047618115.1 Halieaceae bacterium
TACCCTACGCTCCTCCACCCTCAACTCGCCATCATCTCCGTGGAACTCATCCGCGCCGTGCTGGTAATTCTCTGAAGCTTTGAAAACTGGCAACACATCGTCCCAGCCCCAACCTCGATTGCCAAGTTCAGCCCAGTGGTCGTAATCGGCACGCTGACCACGCATGTATATCATGGCATTGATTGACGAACACCCACCGAGTACCCGGCCACGAGCATAGCCGATAACTCTGCCGTTCAGCCCTGGATCTGGCTCAATTTCATAGCACCAATCTGTGCGAGGGTTTTTGATGGTGTAGAGGTAACCTACCGGTATATTGATCCAGAAGTAATTATCATTGCCACCCGCTTCAAGTAGCAAAACATTGTTTGCGGGATCTTTGGACAAGCGATTTGCCAGGACACACCCTGCTGTGCCGGCGCCAATTATAATGTAGTCGAAATCATTTGAGTGCATAGGGCGGATAATACCATTTGAACTGTCCCAGTTGGTTAAATCAAAACCAGAACATCTACAGTGCGGTGCCTAGGAGTCCTCGGTGACAAACTCCGGCCATGGTGGGTGATCCTGCGGATTCCAAATCGAGGCAATACATTCATCCATCTGCTGCTGAGACCAGCCCAGATGCTTACCAGCGTATCTACTGTAAAATGCCGACACGCGATAGTTTGCCGCACAGTGAATTAAAACTTTCTTGCCGTTAAGCAGAGCCATCACGCGCTCAAATTCCAAAAAATCTACCGCGGAGGGCGCGTTGAAATCCACAGGGATATAGTAGTATCCGAGGCCTAACTCCTTTACCAGAGACGGTTCACTGGCAACGGCGTATTCGCTATCACTAGGCAGTAAATTGATAACTGCTACATAGCCTTCTTCGGCGAGGCAGCCGAGCTGAGTTTCCGATATCACTCCGGAGGTACTGGTTTTCTCGTCTATAACTCGAAAGTTATACGCTTCGGAAACACTCATTAACTCTACCATACCTTTGAAAGACTGAAGATTGTAGGCGACCCGTATCAAGGGTCAAACTAAAGCGAGTAGGTGTTCCTTTCTAAACGGGTGCAAATCATTAATTTTTTCGTTCTTGATCAGGTCTGCCCAATCAGAATTCGCCAACATGGCTCGCCCTACTGCAATTAAATCAAATTCGTTTGCAGTCATGCGCCTTTCCAACTCTTCGAGACTCGCCGGCTCCGCCTCGCGAAAGGTAGCCTCTCCAGGCAAAGGAATGAAATCGGCGTCGAGACCGACACTACCAACCGAAATTGCAGGCTTTCCTGTAACCTTGCGAGTCCAGCCGGCAAGGTTGAGATCGCTACCATCAAACTCTGGTTCCCAAAAGCGGCGCTGGGAACAATGAAATATGTCCACGCCAGCGTCAGACAAGGGCTGTAGAAATTGCTCGAGCTTGTTTGGTGTATCGACCAACTTTGTTGCATAGTCCTGCGGTTTCCACTGCGACCATCGTAGAATAACGGGAAAATCTGGCCCCACTGCCTCGCGCACTGCTTGGATGACTTCTACCGCGAAGCGCGCCCTGTTTTTCAGCGACCCACCGTAACCGTCGTTCCGTATATTGGTTCCAGCCCAGAAAAACTGATCGATCAGATAACTATGTGCGCCGTGTAACTCGACAGCGTCAAAGCCCAACGCCTTTGCGTTAGCAGCACCCCGGGCAAAGGAACTGACCACATCGTCGATGTCTGTCTGAGTCATCTCGTAGCGATTAACTTTCCCAGGAACGTTCATCCCGGAGGGTGTATAGCCCGGCACATCCCCTTCCGGAGCCGTGCCAGCTTTGCGCATGCCGCCGCAATGCCATAGCTGCGGTGCGATCTTCCCGCCCTCGGCGTGCACCGCGTCAACCACTTTTTGCCAGCCCTTCAGTCGTTCATCACCGTGAAAATAGGGAACATCTGGATAACCGTTTGCCGCTATGTGATCAATACACGTGCCCTCGGTGATGATCAAGCCAGTGCCGCCAGCGGCGCGCCGCCGGTAGTATTCGACACTGGTCTCGCCCGGTATATTATTCGGTGACAGATTGCGCGTCATCGGCGCCATGACTATACGATTTTTGAGCTGCAATTTACCGAGGCCGAAGGGTTGAAAAAGAATATTGTTATCGTTCATTGTGAGGTGCTTCCCTATCAGTCTTATAATCACGCCAATAATATTTCAGCCCTTGGTCTGTCCAGCTTGCATAAATTGATTCCCAGTCAAAGCCATCAATGCGCCAACCGTGGTGCGGCTCAAAATTAGTTGCGAACACCGATTCGCCGTAATCGCAAAACCGGGTATCAATACTGATTCGCACACTATCTTCTGTGGTGTTGGGCTCCGCTTTGTGAACACAGCAGGAGTGAAAAATAATGACATCACCCTGGGCCACATCAGAAACATGCCAGGTGGTTTCTGCATCAAATATTTCACACTGAACCCCACCAACTCCCGTGGCCTCAAATACGTCCCTGACGCCTTTTTTATGCGAGCCTGGCAACATTTTCAATCGACCCATACCCTGCTTCACATCGTGTAGAGCAACCCAGAAACCGGCCATCGAAGGTCCCGCTTGATGGGAGTGAGCATCCTGGTGAGGAGGTGTTTCATAACCAATTTTCCTGGGGCTGGCAATTCTGCCCATTTTCATTGGGTATACAAAAATATCCTCAGCGCAGACGACACGCATTAACTCTAGAGCGTCATCATCGTGAAAAAAATTATGGAACTCATAAAGCGACTGCATTTTTGGATAAACGACATCCCATACAGGATCGGTCTCAAAAAAGGGTTCACCATGGAGAACTGGCTGCCCAGTCGCTTCACTATAGACAATATGCGGGTCGAGCTGATCGAGAAAACTGTGCAAAAGGTTCGCGCATTTAGCCACGGCAATCGCTCTTTGAAAATACAAATAGCCGTACTGATCAAACCGAGCCTTTAAAACCTTTCGATCTTCATCCACTTTGGAAATCACCAAAGGTGAATTCTGTTCAGCTCTCACAATGGTCGAACTGTCGAGCATCAGCTTTGGTAGCTCGCAAATCTGTTTGTGTGGTGATCCGTGCTGCCGAAAAGGTATTGAATTGCTGTCAAACGCTTAAAGTAATGCCCAACGTCTAACTCATCTGTGACGGCGATACCGCCATGAATTTGTATAGATTCCTGACCTACCAGCCGCGCCGCTTTGCCTATTCGACTCTTAGCTGCCGACAAGGCCCTGGGTGCATTGCCGTCCAGGCGATCCATTTCTATCGCCGCCATCAGCAGTATTGACCGGGACTGCTCCAATTCCATAAACATTGCAGCCATCCGGTGTTGCAGCGCTTGAAAGGTCGACAATGTAGTCCCAAATTGCTTGCGCACCTTGCTGTACTCTACCGTACGTTGCAATGAAATTTGCATCGCTCCAACAGCCTCGGCGCAAACTGCCAGCGCGGCTCTATCGACGGCGTTTTCAATCGCGTCCAGAGCAGAACCGACCTCTCCCAATATGTCGCTTTCGGCGACCCGCACCTGATCAAACCAGATGTCGGCGGCACGGTGTCCATCGACCGTAGCGTAGGATTCTCGTCTCACTCCAGGTGTATTAGCATCCACGCACACTAGGCTAATTCCGGAACGGCTCGTCGCATCCCCCGCTGTACGGACAGTGACTAGCAGCTTCTCCGCCGCATTACCATTTAACACAACAGCCTTATGCCCGTTGATCACAATATGGCCGTCTGCAATGGTCCCTGTGCACTGAACGCTGGAAAGGTTGTAGCGACTTTGTGTCTCAGCATATGCGAGAGCCAATTGCAGATCTCCCGTAATCATGGGAGCGAGGATCATCTGCTTCTGTACATCACTGGCCAACGCCGCAACCACGCTACCTGCCAGCACGGTGTTGACGAGAAAAGGCTCTACTACCAGCCCCTTGCCTAATTCTTCCATCACTACGATCAAGTCGACGGCGCTACCACCAAAGCCTCCGTCCTCCTCCTTAAAGGGAACTGTCAGCCAACCCAACTCAGCAAATAGCTGCCAGTGTGCCTGTTTGTAACCATCCTCACTGGCGACAATTTCCTTGCGGCTGTCCCAGTCGTAGTCTTGGGCGATAAATTTACCGACACTTTCTTGTAGCATTAACTGCTCTTCATTATAGGAAAAATCCACCTTAATCTCCTTCTACAGGCCTAAAACAGCCCTGCATATAATATTAGTTTGTATCTCGTTACTGCCACCGTAAATCGTCGCTTTGCGATTATTGAAGTATGAGGGGGCACTATTGGCTGCGTCTCCCGGACCAATCATCACTCCGTCGTACTCATAGACAAACTGATCGCGAACAAAGGGCAAGCTATAGTAGCCAGCCAGTTCGATCTTAAGCTCGTCCAGCGTCTGCTGAATCTCGGTACCTTTTATTTTCAAAATGGAGGATTCTGGACCGGGAGCTTTGCCAGTGCTTACTGCAGCAAGTGTGCGCAACTCTGTGTACTCTAGGGACAGTAATTCAATCTCCAACTCAGCGACTTTTTGGCGCCATGCCGGACTCTCGCTTAAGGTACTGTCACCATCCTGAGTATCTTCGGCTTGTTTCTTAATTTGTTTGAGACGAATCTTCGACCCCGCAACACCGGCGATATTGGTACGCTCGTGGGTAAGTAGGACCTTGGCGTATGTCCAGCCCTTCCCCTCCTCGCCAATTCTGTTGGTAGCAGGGACTCTTACGTTGTCAAAATGGACCTCATTCACTTCCGGTTCGCCGTCCAAAAGCACAATCGGAGAAACGGTAATACCCGGCGTTTTCATATCGATAAGAATAAAGGAGATGGCCTCTTGATTTTTTACATCGGCAGCACCGGTGCGCACCAGGCAAAAAATCCAATCGGCGTATTGACCCAGAGTCGTCCAGGTCTTTGTACCATTAACGATATAGTCCTCACCCTCACGGACCGCCGTGGTACGCAAAGAGGCAAGATCGGAACCAGCGTTTGGCTCCGAGTATCCCTGACACCACCACACTTTGCTCTCGAGAATGTCGGGCAAAAAACGCGCTTTTTGCTCATCGTTGCCAAAGGTATAGATAACCGGTGCCACCATCTTAGGACCGAAAGGAATAACGCGGATAGCACCTGCGGCGGCACATTCATTACTCCAGATGTATTTCTGTGTCGAAGTCCACCCTGTCCCGCCGTATTCAACGGGCCAGTTTTCTGCTAGCCAGCCCTGCTTGGCAAGAATTTTTTGCCAGCGAACAAAGTCTTCCTTTTCAACCTGCAAGCCCTCTTTGACTTTCTGGCGGATATCCTCGGGCAACTCTGTACGCAGAAACTCTCTGACCTCGCTTTGAAAAGCCAGCTCTTCTTCTGAAAAATCAATATTCACTACACTCAACTCCTTTGTTAAAGCAGAGATATCATCTAACCCCGACTCACGGCCACTTTGCTTGTGTCCGGCCATATTATATCTCGGTGTTTTTTATGATTTTTAGTCTGCTCTATACGAGACCGACAATCTTACGATAAATTTTCTGTGAAAGGGTGAGAATAATGCGAGGAAATGGCGCGCCTGGAGAGATTCGAACTCCCGACCGCTCGGTTCGTAGCCGAGTACTCTATCCAGCTGAGCTACAGGCGCTTAGGGCGAGCACTATAGGGAAAAGCCTGTGGCGAGTCAATATGGATTGGGCAGGATTTCTACTCAAATTGCGAGCCGCTGCCCTAAAGACCAACAACCCCATGATAATGTGTTCGCTAGTCTTGAATTCGAGAATTTTCGGGTTTATTTTTTCTACCGATGCTGTCATTCTGCCATCTCGGGTCTCTTTACGGATTACGGATAGACGACCGGAGCCCAAACAAACGCACCGGAGGCAAAACCATGAGCGATGTAGTTCTCACCAGCATTGAAGACGGCGTAATGACCATTACCCTGAACCGACCAGAAGCAAAGAATGCCGTAAACCGCGCGTTAGCAGAAGCGGTGGCCGCAGCTCTAGATGAAATGGATGCCAATGATGAGGTTAGAGTCGGCATTTTAACCGGCGAAGGTGGCTCATTTTGCGCGGGTATGGACCTCAAAGCCTTTGTCAGTGGAGAAATTCCCAGTATTCCAGGTCGCGGTTTTGCAGGACTTACTGAAGCTTCGCCACGTAAACCCCTGATAGCCGCCGTTGAAGGATATGCCTTGGCCGGTGGTCTGGAATTGGCGATTTCCTGTGATCTCATTGTAGCGGCAGAAGACTCGAAGTTTGGTATACCTGAGGTGAAGCGAGGATTAGTAGCAGCGGCTGGTGGATTGATGAAGTTACCCCGACAAATCCCCAAACGAATAGCGATGGAGCTGGCGCTGACGGGAAATTTCATAGCTGCAGGTCGAGCCTTGGACCTGGGGTTAGTCAATCGAATCACTGAGTCAGGAGGCGCGCTTGCTGGAGCCAAGAAGCTCGCGGCAGAAATTGCTGCCAATGGTCCTCTCGCGGTAACGATCAGCAAGCAAGTGGTGCTCCGGTCCGAGGACTGGTCAACTGAGGAGATGTTTGCCAAACAAATGGAGCTAACTCTGCCGGTATTTTCCAGTGAAGACGCCATGGAGGGTTCCATAGCGTTCGCCGAAAAACGTGCGCCTAACTGGAAGGGGAAATAGTTTCATCTAGCTCGCCACTCAGAACAGCGGTAAGACTCATCACGAGCTTACCGCGAATTGGAATGGCGGTTTTAGCCCGGTGGGGTATACCAAATAGGCGAGGTCCAGGCCCTCTCCTGCACAGTTCTTTTAATTCCCGGAACGCAGCATTGAGCGGCTTCTGCGCTGAGGCTGTCGACGTCTGAACAACTGATTTTCTGCTGGTTACAAACATATGTACTCCAACGACAGCTGGGGTTTTCGACGACTCTGGCATAGTAAAATGCGCTTTGGTTTGTATCAAACGACTCATCTCGCCACACCGAGCACAATTGCTTAGCACCCGCCCCGCGGGTCTCACAATTCGTGAGGTCGACACTGGCCCCGTTATTGGCATTACCGTCGACATCGAAAACTTGCTCGCGCGTCTGTCCGTTGCTGTCGACCCAGCCCTTGATAATCTGTAGTCGTTGTAGGTCCACCCCGGGACTTGCAAGCGTACCCGGATCTTTCAGCGCTGAGACGACGAAAACTGGACCAGCCTCACTTGAAACTGTCGGCGCTGGTAGATTACCGCCCATAGGCACTCCGGAGCTATAGGAGCTAGCCACCAAATTTCCGCTTTGGCATAGATCGTTGGACATATCCCAACCACCAAAGAAACGTACATTCATGCGTGGACCGCTAGTAGCATAGGTCTCCCGACGCTGCATTGCGGCAAACAGCGACTCTCTTGAGTTTTCTTCAGCATAGACAACGGCGAGGCCGCCAGGATTGAACTCCCACTCGTCGGGTAGGCCTTCAGCGTCGACCTCAGCAGCAGCATTACCAGCGCCACCATGGCCCTGAAAGTCGCTCTCTGCCACTCCACCCGCGAGTGAGCGATGGGTGTCAGTACTTCCGATAAAACCAAATTTAAACGGGTTTACGCCTAATGTGTCACCCAGCAGCAACCCATCCTTTAATACTTCGCGCACGTGCCCTGCGTCGGGGCCTATAGGTTCTGCCAGCCATTCAAAGGTGTTTCCCGAAAAACTGTTCCAGGGTAACTGTTCAAAATCACAAAGCTCATCATTGGCTCCGGCGCCAAAATAGCACTCGGAAGCCCCCTTGTGCTGGATCATTTCCACCAGAGTCTCATAACGCTGTCTATTGGCAGCATCCTGCCGGGAAATAGGTTCGCCGCTCGGCAGTACATCTTGAAACATAAAGCCCATGCTTATATTGGAATTGTGGGGAATGACAATCGCGTCGCAAGACCCAAAATCACTGCAATCCTGTTTAAGATGCTGCCACAGTGCAGGCGCGTTGGGATATTCGACAAACGACCCTGGGAGTTCTGGAACTTCGGCGCCACGGAAAATAACGTTACGGTGCAGGTTGGCAACGCCACCATTGCCATCGTCATAAGCGCCCGTCCATTCATAGGCAGCAAAACTGCTAAAGCTACAGCCAGAGCTACGATCGTAAGCCTGTTCAGCTGCCTGGAGGGTTTCCATCCATGGCCCGGCGGCAGCGTTTACACACAGTAACCCATTGTCGCCACAAAAACCGAGCCGCTCAGCATGAGATGCAGTGTAGGCGAAGTACTTACCGACGGTGCTGGGGAGCCAGCGATAACCGATGCAAGCCAACGACCAATAGCCCTCCATTTCAGGTGTTTCGCAAATAGCGGTTTCACCAAGCATTTCAGCGTGATCGGTGACCCCGGCGAAATCCAGGGGCCGGTCAATTTGTGCCGTCTGAAGGGTCTCACCGTTTGGACCGTAAGGCGGGATGCCTATTTCCTCGCCCTGAGCATAGCGATAAGCATCAGCAGGACGAGTCCTAGTGTCCTGCATGGCTGCGTCGAGGGAGAGTCTGGTATGGACATGAAGATCACCGAACCAGGCGGTGCGCTGAGGGTTGGTGGCCGCGCAGGGTTCTCGGTCGTCAGGGTTAGCGTTACTCACATTCATAACGACGAAAAACGCCCAATAGAGCACTCCAATAGTAACAAATCGCCTGCAAGGACTACTCAACGGTTTTCTCCGATACTATCCGTGTAAACAAATGGTAACGCCGCGAAGTTAGTCTGGTGCTGCAGCCAGGTCTTCTCTAAGCGTTCTGGCAGCGAGGTAAAAATGACACACAGACCAAACTGCAATCACCGGCAAAACATAGAGCATTGCGTAGCGTAAAGACTCCCGACCGTGATCAGCGGCGAGGTAGTCGCTAAGCATGCCGATAGACCAAGGTCCAAGACCAAGACCGATGATATTCAAAATGAGAAACAGAACCGCCGACGACAGAGCCCGCATCCGCAACCCTACCAGCCCATGGGTAGTTGCAATGGTGCTTCCCAAATAAACATTGGACAAGATGCCTGGAATCACCATTAATGCCAGTGCCGAATAGCCATCGCTAGCCAGGTAAACTCCGACGGTAAACGGTAGCGCTATAACGCCGACCAATGCCGACAACCACATATACCAGCGCTTATCCTTGTGGGCCAGCTTATCGGCGATCAAACCGCCGCCGAACACCCCTATTGCGCCACCAAGGCCTATAATTGCAGCCAACCAGGTGCCGAGTTCACCGGTACTCATTTCATGGCTGCGGATAAAAAAGGAAGCTGCCCAATTTGCAACGCTGTAGCCACCAAAGGCATTCAACGCGGCCCCCATTGCCATATGCCTGAAGGAACGCCGACTCCACAATAATTTTAGAACCTCGCCAGTGCCAACGGATTGCCCAGTCGTCTGTTTCTTTTCCATCGCCCCCCGTATGGGTTCCGCCAAAGTGAAACGGACCACTATCGCCATAATGATACCGGGGGCACCCACCACGAAAAACGCTACGCGCCAGCCAAAAAATTCGTTGATCCAACCGCCCAGTAAAAACCCAAATAAAATACCAATATTGACCCCGGTCGAGTAAAAACCCAAGGCACTGGCGCGTTGTTCCGGTGGAAAGATATCGGAAATCATGGAGTGTGACGGGGGACTACCACCGGCCTCCCCAACTCCAACGCCGATTCGAGCGAGCAATAGCTGCAAGTAATTTTGTACCAGGCCACTTAACGCCGTCATGAAGCTCCAGATAAAAACTGCCAGAGCGACAATATTCCGTCGATTAGAATGGTCCGCCCAGCGCGCAATCGGTAGACCCGCGACGACATAGAAAACTGCAAAAGCAAACCCGGTAAGTAAACCCAACTGACTGTCAGATAGGGAGAGATCGGCTTTGATCGACTCCTGAAGAATGGCCAATAATTGTCGGTCAATAAAATTGAAACTGTAAACTGCGGTCAATACACCCAGTGCATAGTACTTTTTATTTCCCGAAGCATACGGATTTTCAGACATGCGATATCTCTCTTATTTTTTCTACCATACCACCGCACGCTAGTGATGTCCGCAATTCCCCGCATCTGGTATGCCAAGGGAATGGAATTTAAATTTTGCATGGAAACCATGAACGTTATGGAGTTCAACGACGAGGGGAAGATCACTAAAATGACCGCCTACTGGGGCGGCAGTAGCGCAAAACACTGCTAATTATTTAATATGTGCTCCTCGAGCAAAACCTGTGCGCAGGCTGCTACCCGCGTTCCGGCGCGCAACAACTCACTTTCGGATAGACCCAGGCTGCAGCGAATATGACCGGCAGCGCTCGGGCCAAAGGCCTCTCCTGCCAGTACTGAAACGTCGAAATCATCCAGCAATCGCTGTGCAAAGGCCTGTGCGGACACGCCTGTGGGCCGTATGTCGACCATCATGAACATACCACCTTCGGGAAGATGACACTTGAGTCCCGGCGAGTCATTCAACAATGTATACAGGCTGTCACGGCGACTGCGATAAGCATCGCGCATGATATCCAACTCGGGGATAGCAGCCGTAAGAGCCAGTTTTGCTGCATCTTGAACAAAAGAAGGGCTACCGTAGAGCATACAAAGCGTAAGGTTACCGACATGCGCAGTAAGCTCCAGGGGACCGACCAACCATCCGACACGCCAGCCCGTCATCGCATGTGACTTCGATAGGCTGTTGATCGTTACTGTTCTCTCTGCCATGCCTGGCAAAGCGCATGGATTAAAGTGCTCGCCTTCAAAAATCAGGCTCTCGTAAACCTCGTCGCAAATTAGCCAAAGATCATGATCGATGCACAATTGGGCCACATCTTCCCATACCTTTCGGGATACACTAGCCCCGCTTGGATTGTGGGGACTATTGACGATAATCGCTCGCGTTTTGTCAGTAATTGCAGCGGCAACAGTTTCTGCCTGCAGATGAAAATGATCTTCAGGGCTCAGTGGTACGTTTACCGTTTTTGCTCCAGTTGCACCAAGAAAGCCCTCATAAGTGACATACATAGGCTCAGGCACAATTATTTCATCACCCGGGTCCAACAGGCACTGCGCCACACTAAACAACGCACATTGCGCGCCGGCCTGCACTACAACCTGATCTGCAGAAACGGACTGTCCCGTAGCCTTGGTGTGCCTGGCGGCGATAATTTCTCTGAGCTCGACATCACCTCGGTAATCTGAATAGTGGGTATGCCCTGCACGCAGACTGCCTACCGCCGACTCTACTATTATCGGAGGCGTGTCAAAATCCGGGTCGCCAATCGATAGAATAATGATGTCTTCCCCCTTTTCAACCCGCTCCATAGCCCGGTAGTGCAAGTCCCAGGCAGTCGAGCCCTCCCCTGCGATTCTGTGGGTAACCGCTGAATACTTCATCTATCGTGTGCTCCTGAGTTGGGTAAAGCATCGGTCGATCCGCTCACAGGCTTCCAGCAATATATCCGCTGAAGTACCCAGGCTCAATCTTAAATGCCCTGCAGCGTTAGCGCCAAATGCCTCTCCGGCTAGTGCCGAAACTCCGTAGTGTTCTAGTAGGTACTCAGAAAACTGTTGTCCTGAATACCCCGACTCTCTCACATCAATCATCATAAACATCCCTCCGCCGGGTAAACGACAGCGCAGCCCCGGCACACGGTTGAGACGTTCAAAAACCTGATCGCGACGCGCTCGATAAATGTCTCTCATTTCCTCGCTGGCTTTATCGCCGTCGGTGATCGCAGTAACGCCGGCGTGTTGAATAAAAGTCGGCGTCCCATAAAGCATTGCGATTATCATATTACTAATGTGCTCGATGAGAGGCTTCGGTCCGATCAACCACCCCAAACGCCAACCAGACATCGCGTGGGACTTGGAGAGACTGCTGATAACGACCGTTCTGTCGGCCAGCCCTGGCACCGAGGCAATACTATGGTGCTTATCTTCGAAAACCAGGGCAGCGTAAACCTCATCGGCGACAAGCCATAGATCATTCGCCAGGCAGATTTCTCCGATCGCCGATACCTGTTCGCGAGTCAGACAGACACCCGTTGGGTTGTGTGGTGAATTCAATATAATCGCTTTGGTTTTTGCTGTGACCGCAGCCAATATTTCCGCAGGGTCCAGGTAAAAATCACGATCCGGATCCATGGGCACCCCAACCTGGATAGCCCCTACCGCCCCTAAAACGGCTTCATAGGTTACATAAGTCGGTTCTGGAATGATGACCTCGTCACCGGGATTAACCAGGCAATGCACAGCGGCGTACATAGCGTTTTGGGCGCCAGCCATAACCACAACATTTTCGGCATCCACAAACTGTCCAGTGTGCGTCTTATGTTTTTCAGCGATCGCCTGCCGCAATGCAGGGATACCCACAAATTCGCTGTAGTGTGTGTGTCCAGCACGCAAGCTGTCGATGACCGCCTCAACCACAACCGCCGGTGTATCGAAGTCTGGCTCACCCAGAGACAACAGGATAATGTCTCGGCCATCCTTCTGTAAGGCAACGGCCCTATCGTGAATTTTCCAGGCTTCGGCGCCGTCGCCGGCGATACGAGTAGTGAATTCTGAATATTTCATGGTGCAAATTTTCTATATTATTATCCGATCAAAGGCGGGAGCCGATGATAAAGTAAGATGAGCCAATAACGATAGAGGTACAGCAAACAATGCACGTTTTTTCTGCCGAAGAAACCCGGCGCTTACTCCCCT
>JBLHKV010000096.1:0-12633 GCA_047618115.1 Halieaceae bacterium
GGCCGCCAGGTGGATGATGGCGTCAACGCCGTGACGATTCACTACCTCTGAGACTTGTTCATACTGGGTGATATCGACGTTCTCCCAAATTACCTCGTCGGCGCCATCCATGATCATTTCCAGACGCGATCGATTACAAGACATGTCAAGAACCACAGGGGTGGCCCCTGCTTCCCGTAATATTTTGACGACCCACGCACCTATACAGCCAGCGGCGCCAGTTACCAGTACTTTACTACCGGCGAGTTTCGACAGTTCAATCATCGATCATTTATCCTTCAGGGAATTCTGAAATACAGAAAGTGGTTGTAATGCACGTTCAATGTCCGCGCATAATGAAGCTGGATTGGCGTCGAGTTCAATTTCATCGAGTAACTTTTCCAGTCGTGCAGTTGCCCGCCACACCTCTCGTCGAGCGAGCTCCGCAGGCATACCAGGATCGCCCCACCCTAGCATGTTCACAGAATTGGTTGCATCCGGCTCACTGGCTGGAATAACCTCAAACGAGGGGATCATTGTGATGCGGGCACATTTTTTCTGGAGCCTGCAGGCGCGATGAAAAATCATATTGCCCTGCTGTAAAAAACCGTACCCAGCAGTTGGAAATAAGATGGTCTCCACGCGGTCCGCTGGTAGTTCAACGTCTCCACCCTCTTCACCCTGTATGCCCAACAATCTTCCACCCTCGTCTTTGCTACCGTTAAAAACCTGAAACTCGCCGCCCTCCATTCCGGCGGGATCGGAGACCATCATCACCATGTCAAAGGCAACTGAATCCACATGCCAGGTGTCCACCGCCTTTTCAATATCATCGGGTGCGTAGTTAATGCCGCAAGCCACCGCAGGTACCGAGTGTCGCCCCAGAGTCACACTGGTGATGGTCGACATATGCGCGAGAAGCTCGGGGCAATCACAAAAATCCCGTATAAAACGCGATCTGTATCCCGCTCCGCGCGCGTATGACCCCAACCTATTTTGGCCTGTACCATCGCTGCGATTGCGGTTGTGGTAAATTCGGCCGCAAATGTCACGCATTACGCTAACACCCTCTGCAGATAGCACTTTGAAGGCATTACAGTAGCCAAATGACGACGGGCAATCAGCGATATCTTCAGCGCTGTAATTAAGGTCTGCTAGACTGGTAACGGTGCTGGGAAATTGCAGGTCAAGATGTAGCGTGGGGTCAAATACAGGTTCATCTACAAGCAGGTGATAAGCTGCTGGCCGTTGCTCGGGAAAGCCGAGAGTTGACTGTCGATCACATGAATATCGCGGTGTACTTGTCATTGTTATTGCCTTTTTATTAAGGCCCCTGCAACGGCTTAGGTCATCATAGCCTCGCGACAACGATATCACGTGTATGCTGCAGGAAATGGCGCGGAAAGCGTCGCAAAATGTACTGTATACGCCGTAAAATCACGCGAGTTACCTATGCTTTTCAGCGACAATAAATACATGAAAATAACCAGCCTTTGTGGAGAGCAGCATGACTGAAATAGCACTGAGTTTAGAGGAAGTTCATGGACTGATAAGTTCTGCCTTATTGGCCAATAACTGCAATCAGGAGAATGCAGATGCGGTGGCCAGAACCATTACCGCCGCGGAGCGAGATGGCTGCGAATCACATGGTGTATTTCGACTCCCCGGCTATATTGCGTCGTTGCGTAGCGGCAAAGTTAATGGCAGCGCAAACCCCAGAATCATTCCGCTGTCTCCCGCAGTAATACAGGTTGAGGGTGACCGGGGCTTCGCGCCGCTGGCACTCGAACGCGGTAGGCAAGCGCTGATAGACACAGCGCGAAGCAACGGTATTGCGTCGTTGGCGCTGATCAACATACACCACTTTGCCTCGTTGTGGACAGAAGTCGAGCCAATTGCGGCAGAAGGATTGGCTGCGATGGCATTTACCACATACAAGCCTGCCGTCGTCCCTGCTGGCGGACGAGAGCCCTTATTCGGTACCAACCCGATGTGTTTTGGCTGGCCGCGAGGAGACAAACCACCGCTGGTCTTTGATCAGGCCTCGGCCTCCATGGCCAGAGGGGAAGTGATGATCGCAGCGCGAGATGGGAAAACTTTACCCGAGGGTGTTGGTATCGATGCGGAGGGCTTAGCTACCACTGACCCACAAAAGATTCTCGATGGGGGTGCCTTGCTTCCCTTCGGTGGTCACAAGGGAGCCGGAATCGCGCTGATGATCGAACTTCTCGTGGCGGGACTCACCGGCCAGGACTTCAGCTATGAGGCAGCCGCAAATGACAACAACGATGGGGGCCCACCCAACGGCGGTGAACTGATGCTGGCGCTTGACCCCGCCCGGTTCGGCGATGCGCATGGTTGGCTGTCACACTCAGAAGCCTTTATCGAACGCCTAAACAGCATGGCAGGAACCCGTCTTCCCGGTGATCGTCGCTACGCCAATCGCCTACACAATCTCGCGAACGGGGTAAAATTACCGCGTGCGCTGTACGACACGTGCCGAGAATTTTCCAGCTAAATAGGCGGTAGTTCCGTGATAGTGTGCAGCTGACTCTCCAACCAGGGAGCGAGCCTGACAAGCGGTGGGATCAATTCTTCATCGCAGATCTGGCGGCACAACGTGGTCATATTGGCAGGTAGCTCGCCGAGTTCTCCATTGTGACTCAGTAAAGATAGGTACCTGGCATTACCTCCATTGCCCAGCGGTTTAATCGAAACTCCTTTGAGTAGCTCCGGATACCGCGCCAGGCAAAGTGCGGGGATCATCGCCCAACCCTGCCCGGACTGGACGAAGCGTAACAGGGTTTGCGTGCTGTCCAATTCATAGCGCACCTTCAATATCAGGTCGAGCCTGCGTGCGAAAAGATCGGTGAGAGCGCCGATTCGGGAAGATTTCGTGTAGTGTATAAATGGCAAATTCTGCGCCAGCCAGGCTGGTTCGATCGACATCTCCAGTTGCTGATCAGCTGGGAGAATAATGACAAAGGGGTCTCGTAGTATCGGGTGTTGTTCAAGCTCGGGATGATCTTCCATTGGATCGCTGGTAATCAGCAAATCAAGTTCCCGATAAAGCAGTGCCTCCGAAAGAGAGGTTCCCACCCCGGTTCGCAACGAAAGCTTTTCTACCAGGGATTGGGTACGTTGCATAAATTGCAGTCCGGCAAGGTCACCGAAAGAATCGATCATACCCACAGTCAGTTGAGCAATTGCTCCACTTGTGGCGCCGCGAACTTCATTGAGCATGCGTCGTGAATCAGCAAGAATCTTCACGGCGTGCTCCTGAAGAACCTGACCGCTAGGGGTAAGCTGAGTGGGCCGCGCGCGCCGCACCACCAGCTCTACACCAGCTTGTGCTTCCAATTGCTTGATGGCTTGGGAAACTGCCGATTGGGAAATACCCAATCTTTGTGCTGCTTGAGTCAGGGTTTCGGAATCGGCTACTGCTGCAAAGACGCGCAGGGCTCCGAACTCAATATTGCCTGGCTCTTTCATCTCCTACCGACCTGTTTGAAGTGGTGTTCAGCTCAGTATAGGGCAGGATTGATGTGAGTGTTCAACTCCATGGAAAGGGGCTGTTGGAAACGGGGTGCAACTTACCATCGGCATAGCGGGAAAAGCGAAAGGGCTCCAGCAGACGGGTTGTCTCCCCGCACAACTCTGCCGCCACCAATTTCCCAACTCCCAACATTTTATAGCCGTGATTGGAGTCTGCTATCAGGTAGCAATTATCCCGGATACGATCGAATACCGGAAAGCTGTCCGGAGTGAAAGCACCAATACCACCCGACGGCTCGTCTTTGTATTGCGGCATCGTACCGCTGAATCGCTTCTGGCAATGGGCGAGTGCAGAAACCCACATATGCGCAAATTCCCGGCCCACGACGAACTCCGGAGATTCTGGACCGTAAGGATCGACGGCAACATCTGCCGCATTTTTCTCCACGGGAAACGGCGCTGCACCCCCCTGAATACCGTTAAAATGGAAGTCTGGCTTGTAGTAAATGCCCCACATGTCGGTACTTATCAGGGAGCCGTCGACATCGGAATAAAGGGGTGCATCCGTGTCGACGTGTATAACCGGCGGTGCATCGCCCGAGTTAGTTTTTTGCATCCTCGGATCGACACCCAACGTCCCCTCCTGGAGCGACCAGTATGTCCACATCGGCACACCCGTACTCAGCTGGCCTGTCACCGGATTGCGTATATCGATAGTGTCTGGCATTTCCAGCAGGCGCCAAAATTGCGGCGCCCATGGTCCAGCTGCTATGACTAGCTGTTCACAGGCGACGCTACCCCGGTCTGTTTCGACGGCGACGATAGACCCGGCATTATCGGATAAGAAACCTACTACTTCTATTCCGCTGATAATCCGAACACCCAGAGCTTCCGCTTTCGCGGCAAGGCCGTACACAGCCCGTGTATTGTTTGCATAACCTCCTGGTTTTTCGTGCAGTACCGAGGTTATGCCCTCGGCCTGCCAGTCATCAAAAATTTCTCGCATGTAATTTCTAGACGCCTGCTCACCTTCGACAAAATGTGACTCATAACCAATGCTCTTCTGTTGCTCATGGATAGACGCAACATCCTCGCGCATCGATTCGCAACTGATCTGCATATAGCCAACCGAGTGATAACTGTATGCGACTGGGTCGCTCTCCCAAACCTGCACACTGTGAGCCATGAGTTCACGCATAGCCGGTTGATAGTAGTTATTGCGGATGACCCCACAAGCAATACCCGACGCGCCAGCACTGATGCCACTTTTATCAAGTACTACAATATCTTTTCCGCTGCCGGAACCGCGAGCATTCAGTTCCAAAGCGAGGTGGTAGGCACTACTGAGGCCATGAATCCCCGCACCGACGATGACAAATTTTGAACTCTCAGGAATTGACATATAGGTAGTCTCCTATGCTCGGGTGGCTCAAGGCCGGGGTTCGTTGATCAGCTGACGAACGGCTTCTATGCCAATGGGGGCGCCATCAAATTCTTCCATGGCGTCCAGCAAGCAGGTCCAGAGAAACTCAGCAGAGGTCAGATCACTCAACACAAAGAAGCCAGGAAGAAGCCCGGCATCATTGCGAATAATAATGGCATTAAGTCGGGCCAGAGACGTTTGTGCAATGCTCCCGTTCAAAAATTTTTGAAGACGCAAATCAATGCCACATACTTTAGAGAACATTGTCGGTGCGTGAATTCCAAGAACCCAGAACCAGCAGTGACTGTCTCGGCGGGGAAGCCGGTAAACCTGCGACAACTCGTGGTTACCCGGTTCTCGCAGCTGAAGCTGTTCTAGATCTGGAACTTTAGAAGCGGGGTTGTCGAGGATCAGTAACTCCTCGTGGGAGAGCCTGGTAATGAGACTGCCATTGCCCTGTAGACAACTTTGGTTTGGTTGATCGGGTATAACCAGACCCCGATGCTGGATCCAGCGCAAGGAATCAGGTCCCTTGAATCCGACACGGTTTAGAGTCGACAGGTCGACCAGCCCCATTTTCTTTGCACGATCGACCTCGTATTCCGGATCCTGATAGCCATACACACACGCGGCATCCCGCTGAGCTTCGAAGGTAGCGCCGGTAGCTTCGTGCCATCTGTAAAGCGGGCTGCGAGCAGTGAACTGGGAGGGGATTGTCATCACAACTCCTGGCGCTGGTTGTCAGGGTCGTAAAATGGCAGCGCAACAATGTCCGCTATCACACGAATCCCCATGGATGATTTGATTTCAATCTGCTGACCGGCTTCAGAGCGCTCGGGGGGAACATACGCCAGGCCGATGGGTTTACCCAAAGTAGGCGAGTAGTTGCAAGAGGTCACCCGCCCGGTCATCTGTTCCCCCTCGACCACAAGATGGCTCTCCAGTGGAATGGGAGCATTTGGGTCATTGATTACGAACCCCGCCAATACCCGTTTCAATGGCGCTTTCTCAAGTTCTTTGATGGTGCGACTGCCCACAAAAAACGGCTTTTTGCGTGACACCGCCCACCCCATCTGAATCTCTATGGGGTTCGACATCGCATCGGTATCCTGACCTACAATCACGTGACCCTTTTCAAGTCGCAGGATACGCTGAGCTTCTATACCGAACGGCTTGATGCCTTGCTCCTCGCCTGCGGTTATCAAAGCATCCCAGAGTGCCTCGCCACACAGTTGTGGTACATGGACTTCATAGCCCAGTTCCCCCACAAATCCCACGCGAATTATACGCGCTGGTATACCGGCGACTGTGCCCTCGCGAACGCCCATGTATGGAAACGACTTAGCGTCGAGCTCGACGTCTTGGCAAAGTTTCTGTAAAACCTCGCGTGCCAATGGACCGGCAATATTAATTCCACACCAGGCAGAGGTGACGTTGGCAATATCAACATTGAGTCGCCACTGTGCGTTCCACTTGAGCATGGTCTGAAACACCCGGTCTACACCGCCAGTAGTAGCGGTTACGTAGTAGTGATTGTCAGCAAACCGACAGGCCACTCCGTCATCCAATACAACACCGGCGTCATTGGTAAGCAGTGCATAACGCGCTCGGCCGACAGGCTGTAGGACAAAACCATAGGTATAGATACGATTCAGAAACTCACCGGCATCGGGACCCCGAACTTCAAGCCCCCCCAGGGTGGACACATCAACAAGACCCACGTTGGTACGCACATTTTCTACTTCTAGTTTGATGCATGCATCTTTATTATCGGGACGGCCGTAATAGGCCGGCCGGTACCAAGCCCCGGCTTGCAACATCTGTGCGCCTGCTGCGAGATGACGATAGTGCATATTACTGCGCCGTTCCGGGTAAAAACTGCGGCCGGCACTGTGGGCAAGGCGCTCCGGCGCGAAAGGTGGTCGGGCGGTTGTAACACCTGTCTCTGCAACAGTTTTACCAGTTGCGTTCGCTACCAGCCGCGCCGTTGCCAACGCTGAGTGTCGACCCTGAGAGGGCCCCATGCCACAGGTGGAATAACGTTTAACCAGCTGAATATGTTCATAACCATCCCGGGTGGCATTAACGATATCTGCGATCTGCAGGTCTTCGTCAAAGTCGACAAACTCCTTTCCGTTTGGATGCGGAAAAATGGGCCAGCCGATATTGATTGAACCCAGCATCACATCCTTCACGCTCTCGGGAATTGGCTGTTGAGTTAGACCCAGGGCTCGCGCAGCATGTATAGCAACCCTTTTCGCGTCCGAGCGAACGGAATTCAGTTCCCAGTGTCCATTCACCGAACCCGCTATCTGAAAGCCCTGTGGTAACCGATCCAGGGTAAATGTCGCGCGGCTGTCATCGTAGCTGAGCTGACCGCCAGCCTGGCAGATCAACTGCCAGGCTGGGACGAAGCCCACCGACATACACAGCAGGTCACATTCAATTTTCTGTCCACTTTGTCGACAAACGCCCTGCCCCAAAATTTCACGTATTTCAACTGCGCCGAGGTGATTTTTATCAGAGCCGGTGTGCGCTTCATACACAGTGCTTCCGGTCTCGATATTGATGCCACGCAAAATAACCGCTGCAGCGATAGCGTCGTATTCTGGTTTAGCTCGCAGGTCGACGATCGCCTTCACTTCAACGCCAGCATCCAGTAAATCGAGCGCAGCGGCGTAACCTTGATTGTTACCAGTCAGGACAACCGCCGCCCTACCGGGTCGGACCGCGTACATACGCATTAGTCGCTGCGCCGCACTGCTCATCATGACACCGGGCAGATCATTGTTGTGAAAGATCGCCGGCTGTTCAAGTGAGCCCACACACATAATCACCTCCCGGGCACGGGTTTTATGCAGGCGATTACCCTGAATAACTGCTAGCCAGTTATCGGCGAACCACCCGTTGCAGGTTGCATTGCACATGACCGCGATACCGTCACACGCCTCGACCTCAGCAATAAGTTGGCGGCAGACTTCGGCAGCTTCTACTCCCTCGATATCGAGGCGACTGTAATTGAGTGAACCGCCGAGTTCCGGGTTCTCATCCACCAGAATGACTTCTGCACCACACTTCGCTGCCTCTAACGCGGCCTGCATGCCTGCCGGACCAGCGCCGATGACAGCTACGTCACAAAATCGGTATTGTTTGTCGTGGTACGTTGGAAGATGTGTGGTGTCAATCCGCCCGAGCCCAGCGCGCTTGCGTATGAAGGGCGCCCACAGCTCCCATATTCCTCGCGGCTTAAAAAAGGCCTTGTAGTAAAATCCAACCGGCAAAAATTTTCCAAACCAACTAATCAACGACCCCCAATCACGCTCGAGTGTGCCATTATAGTTTTGTGCAAATACTTCCAAACCCTCACTAATGAGCTCACGATCAGCTAGACAATTCGGATCGGAGGCCACGCTGACCAGGGTATTCGCATCTTGTCCGGCCAACGTTAAGATCCCTCGCGGCCGGTGATACTTGAAGGACCGACTGAGCAACCAACGACTCTCTGCAGCCAGGGCGCTGGCGACAGTGTCTCCAGCGAGGCCCTGGTGGGATGCGTTTTCAAACTGAAACGCCACAACCTGCTCGCGATTGATGCGAGACCCAAATGGCACAGGCAGCCTCTTGGACAAGGTCATCGTGGCTTCTCCGATTCGGGTGTTATTGAAAATTCAACTCGTTGCCTAAATTTTTCACCGGCAGGATAGGTGCGTAGAATTTCATCTGTGGTGGTGTCGCGCTCCGCCAGGAACCAGTAGGACGTAGCACTATGACACCACCATTCAGTCACCACAGCTGCGGCGTTGTCGTTAAAGAAAATATATTCTGCCCAGTCCCGCGAGTTTGTGGTCTGGTGATCAGGCATAGAGTGAAGTTCGCCTCCGTAACTAAATTCGGTAATGTTACGCGGGCCATTCAACGGACAGTGCATGATTTTCATCCAGGGTCCCTCCTCAGTGACTGGCCGCGGTGGCGCCCGCTTCGTTGACTTGTTCGAAGCGGTAAAACCGTTCGAGTTCAAAGGGCTTAATGATATCGGGCACCTTACTCGTTGCTACCAACTCAGCCATGGTTTTCCCACAAATCGGCGTTGCCTTGAATCCCCAGGTGCCCCAGCCCGCATCGAGGTAATAATTATCAACCGGACTCAAACCCATGATGGGGCTGTAGTCCGGTGTCATGTCCGTAGTACCAGCCCACTGACGCATCACTCTTGCTTGTGCTAGGAAGGGGAACAACTCGAGCACCGCAGCACTCAGCGCCTCGCGCTGATCGAGAGTGGCACGAGTGTGATACAAGGGATAAGGATCTGAGCCCCCTCCAATAACGAACTCACCCCTTGACGTCTGGTGTATATACACGTGAACCTGGGGAGAGCTCACGTGAGGATCAAGCAATGGTTTGTAGGGTTGAGTAACCATTGCCTGTAGTGGATAGGACAAAATGGGCAGGTTTATACCTACCTTTTTGGCGACAATTGAACTGGCTCCGGCGACGGCCTGAACTACACAGCCGCATTCCACGCGGCCTCTATTTGTCCGTACTGCTTTGACCTTGCCTCGTTCAACCTCAATCTCCTGAACTTCGGTCAATTGATGTAATTCCACCCCACGTTCACAGGCGCCGTGGGCATAACCCCAAGCGACTGCATCGTGTCGCGCGGTCGCACCGTCGGCGTGCCACAACCCGGCCATGATTGGAAACCGAGTGTCTTCCGACATGTTCAAATTCGGCACCAGTTCGGCGATAGTTTGACGATCAACCAACTCCGAGCGAACTCCCATATGTTGATTCACCTCGGCACGCCAACGAAAACTTCTAATCGCACTGTCGTTGTGGGCCAGAGTGAGTTGGCCGCGGTTTTCATACATGACGTTGAAGTTGAATTCGTTACTCAGATTTTGAAAAAGTTTCACCGACTCTCGATAAAAGCGAACACCCTCTTCTGTCAGGTAGTTGGAACGAATTACAGCAGTGTTTCGCGCGGTATTCCCACCACCCAAATAGGACTTCTCCAGAATCGCGACATTTGTGATGCCATGGTACTTGGCCAGATAGTACGCGATGCTGGTACCGTGCCCGCCAGCGCCAATAATAACCACGTCATAGTGTTTTTTTAAATCGGTCGTCGGAGTGAACTGATGTTCCGCCGGATAATCACGGCTCAGCCCATACTTCAATAGACCAAATGGCATGGTGTCTCCCTAATGAGAAAACGCGTAGCTTTACTGGGGTTCTCTAGTACGCGCGTTGGAATTCTCCAAGAGTTCTAACAATCGGTCAATCCGTCTCGTCCGGGATAAGTGACTTTTATGATTGGCAGTAGCTGAGCTTATCGAGACTTCAAACTGGAAAGGTTTCGAGGGAACACATCTTTATAGAACTGCCAAAACGTGCCAGCAGCGCCGGAGTTTCCTGGACAATCATCTTGAGTAGCGCATTCGCGGCCGGTGACAGCGTGGATTGCTGGCGCTGCATTATAGCTATTTCGCGGGTTTCAACCGGCTTAACCAGAGGGCGCTTTACCAGACGGTCATCTTCGGGAATAGCAAGGGACGGCAGGACGGTGATTCCAATGTTGGCGCGAACCATTGCAAAGATCGAGGTGGTCGTTGAGATTTCGTACTTGGGCGTCCCGATGTACTTCTGTTGTTTGAATCCGTGGGTTACGCCAGATCCTATAAAATCATAACCCTCGAGCTGTTGCCAGGTAAGTGGTGCCGTCGATTGTCCCAGCTTGTGGTCGCGGTGACAGACAAGTTGGAACTGGTCCTCGATGATGGGTTGTATAGAGAGCTTATTATTGGGGTGCCAAAGGCTGGACACGCCAAAATCTACCTCATTCCGCTCCACGGCCTGCTGCACCCGGCGGCTTGTATTGTCGTTCAGGTGAATACTTATGTTGGGGTACTGTTTTGAGAACTTCTCGATGATTGTGGGCATCAACCGAGTAGTAACAGAGGGGAGGACCGCGAGGCTAACATGTCCGCTACGACACTCGGCCATGGCCGTCATATCTTGTATAGCGAGGTCGAAATCTCTTATCAGGCGTTCGGCCACGGGCATGAAACTCTGCGCTTCACCCGTAGTGGCCACCCTGCGTGTGGTCCGTTCAAACAGTTTGAGGCCCATATACTCCTCGAGCTGTTTGATAGCCAGTGTTACCGCAGGCTGGGTGCGAGATAACTCTTCGGCAGCGCGATTAAAACTACCCAGTCGCGCGACCACGATGAAGGTACGTATGTGGTTTAGAGTGATATTGAGATGTTTGATTTCTCGCTTCCTCCAGCCGTGTCCAGATGCAATCTATTTATACTATCAGCTTATCAATCAATATCTCGAACTAATTATCGTTATTAATTGGCGTGCTCTATCATGATCGTTGATAAAGACTGGAGATGGAAGGTATGACGCAGCTGATGGGTGATAATTTTATTGGTGGGCAATGGCTCGAGGGGCAAACGCGGATTGTAAACACCAATCCGTCGAATCGGAACGATATCATTGGAGAGTATTCGCAGGCCAGCACCGAGCAGTGTGCAGATGCCATCCAGGCCGCTCGGAGCGGGCAGGTGGAGTGGGCTAAAACGGGTCTGGAGCAACGCTATCAAGTACTGTACGCAATCGGAGAGGAATTAATTGAGCGCAGCGCAGAGTTAGGCGAATTATTATCTCGTGAAGAGGGCAAACCTCTAGCGGAGGGCAAGGGTGAAGTCTACCGTTCTGGGCAATTTTTCCAGTACTACGCGGCCGAAGTATTGCGACAAATGGGCGAAACTGCCGATTCTGTTCGACCCGGTATTGAAGTTGAAACCCGTCGCGAGCCGATAGGTGTCGTGGCGGTCATTACGCCTTGGAATTTCCCGATGGCGACGGCCGCCTGGAAAATTGCACCAGCGCTGGCCTTCGGGAATAGTGTAATTTTCAAGCCAGCCAACCTGGTACCTGCGTCGGCGGTAGCACTGACTGAAATAATCAGTCGGCAGAATATGCCAGCGGGAACCTTTAATCTGGTGATGGGTTCAGGCGCGCTGGTCGGAGATGCTCTGGTTAAAAGCAAAGATATCGACGCGATAACCTTCACTGGGTCGCTGGGTACAGGCAAGCTCATTGCAGTCGCAGCGGCTGCCAACCTGGTCAAATTTCAATTGGAGATGGGTAGCAAGAATGCATTGATTGTACTGGACGACGCCGATCTCGTTCTGGCGGTCGAGTGTGCTATCAACGGCGCGTTTTTTGGCACCGGGCAAAAATGCACCGCGTCCTCCCGCTTAATCGTTACGGAGGGTGTGCACGACCGTTTTGTAGAGATGATGCAAGCGCGAATGGGGGAGCTGAAAGTTGGCGATGCTCTCGCAGAAGGCACACAAATTGGACCCGTGGTGGATAATACCCAGCTGCAGCAAAATCGTGATTACATGGCGCTTGCGACCATAGAAGGCGCTACTTTGGTTTGTGGAGGAGATATCGACGATACAAATGGTTGTTATATGACACCGGCTCTCTTCAAGGATACTCGCAACGACATGACGGTAAACCGCGATGAAATATTCGGGCCTATCGCCTGTATTATCAAGGTGGCCGATTACGAGGAAGCGCTGACAACCCTCAACGACACAGAGTTTGGCTTAACCGGAGGTATTGTTACCCAGTCTTTAAAGTACGCAAACCACTTCAAACGTAACGCCAAGACGGGTTGCGTAATGGTTAATCTACCTACTGCAGGCACGGACTACCAC
>JBLHKV010000097.1:0-12466 GCA_047618115.1 Halieaceae bacterium
GACCAAGCCAACTGAGGAGCAGACTCGACTGGGTCGGCACACCTGCCAGAACCGGGATGAGTGTCAACGTGGCTGTTCCTTTGGTGCCTATTTTAGTACCCAGAGCGCCACCCTGCCGGCTGCACAGGCAACCGGTAAGTTGACAGTAGTGACCGACAATATTGTCCACAGCCTGATCTACGACGAAAAAACCAACAGGGTGCTGGGCGTCAACGTGATTGACGCAGAATCTCGAGAAACTACCGAGTACTTTGGTGGAGTCGTGTTTATGTGTGCGTCAACGCTGGGAACAACGCAAATACTGCTCAATACAAAATCCGCCGCCTTTCCCACGGGGCTTGCCAACTCCAGCGGTGAGTTGGGCCACAACCTGATGGATCACTGCTTCAGGGCCGGTGCGAGCGGCAGATTCCCCGGCATGGAAGACAAGTACTATCAAGGTCGAAGACCTACGGGTATTTACATACCAAGGTTCAGAAATGTCGTCGATAAACACCCGGATTTTCTACGCGGATACGGTTACCAGGGTAGCGCCTACCGAGAGGGCTGGAATAGTCAGGCACAGCAAAAGGGCTTTGGTGTAGATTTTAAAAATTCAATTCGAAAACCGGGGCCGTGGATGATGGGCATTGGCGGGTGGGGTGAATGCCTCCCGCGTCATGAAAATCAGGTAACGCTGCACTCGGACCATGTCGATGCCTGGGGAATGCCGCAGTTACACATCAGCTGTCAGTGGAGCGACAATGAAATGCGTATTCTGGAGGACGTCGCGGACAGCGCAGAAGAGATGTTGCTAGCAGCAGGTCTCGAAGACGTTGAAAAATATAATGATGCAGCTCCTCCGGGATTATGCATTCACGAAATGGGGACAGCTCGTATGGGTCGGGACCCTCAAACCTCGGTGCTCAACGGCCACAATCAAAGTCATGATATTCCAAACCTGTTCATCACCGACGGCTCTTGCATGACTTCTTCGGCCTGTCAGAACCCATCTTTGACCTATATGGCGTTGACGGCAAGAGCGGTTAACTATGCAGCCGATCAGCTCAAAAGTGGGGGCCTCACATGAGTTCGATTGGTCTTACCCGCAGACGGTTGGTCCAGGGATTGGCCACCCTGACTTTTGGCGCTTCTACGATTATGACTACCGGAAGAGTGCAGGGTGCTAACGTGAGCTCTCTGCCACGCGAAAAAATCGGGCTACAGCTATACACGGTCCGGGAGCTGATGGCCAAGAACGTGACTGATACCCTTGGCGAGGTGAGTCGAATTGGCTACCGCGAAGTCGAGTTTGCCGGTTACTTTGACCACGAACCGCAGCAGATCGTAGACATTCTAAAGGCCAACGACTTATCAGCGCCGTCGGCGCATGTTCCGCTCGAGGCATTGGAGACTGATCTCGATCAACTCATCCTTGCAGCACAGACCATAGGCCATCGACATCTGGTCCTGCCCTGGCTCGCCGCACACCAACGCCAATCTCTCGCGCAATATGAGGCTATCGCCAAGCTATTAAACTCAACGGGTAAGGCCTGTAAAAGCGCGGGTATCGAGATCGGTTACCACAATCACGATTTCGAGTTTCAGGCCATCGATGGCCGTTTGCCTTACGACCTGTTGTTGGAACAAACCGATCCGGAGCTGGTTAAGATGGAACTCGATTTGTATTGGATTACCAAAGCAGGGTACCGCAGTGGAGACTATTTTGATCGACAACCCGGCCGTTTTACCCAGTGCCACGTTAAGGATATGTCGCCCTCGGGCGATATCGCCGATGTTGGTAAAGGCGTGATTGAGTTAGATCGAATCCTGGGTGCTGCTCAAGCGGCGGGTATCAAACATTTCTACGTAGAACACGACAACACACCTAATCCGCTAGCCTCAATCAAAACCAGTTACGCGGCTTTGAGGCAGACCAAGTAAACTATTAAAGGGAGCCAGGCAATGAGATTTCTGATTTTCGCTCTTGTCATCATGCTAGTCCCAGTGACCGCAAGCGCGGAGGAACACACGCTGGATCGCACAGTGCTACTTGATCTGCTTCAGGAGAGGGAGTCAGGTGAATGGTTGAGCCTGTTCAATGGAGAAGACCTCGATGGCTGGACGGCCAAGATCACCGGCTATCCTTCTGACACCAACTACGGCAACACCTTTCGGGTAATCGACGGCCTGCTGACCGTCGATTACAGCGAGTACGATAAGTTTCGAGATCGGTTCGGACTGTTGTTCTACAAAAAGCCCTTCGAGCATTACATTTTATCGTTGGATTACCGATTTGTCGGCGACCAGATCAAGGGCGGGGCCGGTTGGGCCTTTGAAAACAGCGGTGTCATGGTTCATTCACAAAGCCCACAAAGCATGGGTGTCGAGCAGGATTTCCCCATTTCCATAGAGGTACAATTTTTGGGAGGAACGGGAACGAAAAGCCGACCTACGGCTAATCTGTGTACACCCGGAACCCATGTCAACATAGGTGGCAAGCTCGTAAAAAACCATTGTATTGAATCGACTTCCGAAACCTTGGCCGGTGAACAGTGGGTGCACATTGATGTGCTGGTCATGGGTAACCATTCGATCGAACACTTCGTAAACGGAGCATCGGTGATGAAGTACGCCAATCCACAGATTGGTGGCGGGATGGTTTCCAAATACAACAAATCAGAAAAAATTGATGGTAAGGCACTTTCCGAAGGTTACATCGCCCTCCAAAGCGAAAGCCATCCTCTACAATTTCGCAACATCCGATTGTTGGACCTGACAGATATTGTAGCCGCAAGCCACTGACTTTCTGCAGCAGAGTATTTTACCGGCAAGCGATAGAGCTGCTGGCTCTGGCGGGTCGTTGACCAAGATGACGTGATGGCTGATTTATATTGACTCGCCTCTTCGGCTACGTCGTGACTTGGGGGAAGAGGTTTTCTCTCCATCATTTCCCTTTGTCGGCTTCTCGATCGGCTTCTCTCCTTTTGCAGTTTTTGAGGCGCGACTTATAGCGATGAGACCAAGTGTCTCCTTATCGGAAAGCTGGGTCGCATTTTTCTCTAATGTATCCAGTTCCGCAAAGCTGTATATATCATTTTTCAACTTTTCTATTCTGTCCATTTACTGATTTCTCTGCTTCAAGTGATGGGTGCTTGGAGGTTGGATTATACAGACAATCGGTAATAGTAGGTTAAGCTGTCTAAATCAATCGCTACCGATGCAGAGCTAAAACAGGGCCGTGCAGGTGAAGCCGTTATATGCGACTATCATCGGGCACCCGTTTCTCCGGTTCTAACCTGTCCAATGAGTCTGACTACCTACTACAATACCGCCAGCCCACATTCGCGAACGGTGCTAGTCGGCGTAATCTGCACACTGGTGTCTTACCTCCTGTACGGCCAGAGTATTTCCTTCGATTATGTCCAATTTGATGATACGGAGTATGTACTCGATAACATTCACGTAAATTCCGGATTATCTATAGACGGCATTCGCTGGGCGTTTTCTACTTTCTATATGGGTAACTGGCATCCGCTGACCTGGATATCACACATGGTCGATGTGTCAATGTTTGGTACCGATCCGGGCGCGGCTCATATCCATAATCTGCTGCTGCACGCACTCAACAGTACGCTGGTGTACGTGCTGTTGACCAAGCTGCTGGCCAACGGACACCGGGCGTTTATCCTGAGTCTGGTATTTCTGGTCCACCCCCTCCACGTCGAGTCTGTCGCCTGGATTGCCGAGCGCAAGGATCTGCTTTGCGCCTTGTTCTTTCTCGCAAGCCTGCTCTTTTATGATCGCTACCGGTCGACATCCTCAAGAGTTGCGTGGTTACTTTTTTTTCCGTCCTTTGCTCTGGCACTCCTATCCAAGTCCATGGCCGTAACCCTTCCTGTGGTCCTGTTGGTACTCGATATTTTTCACTATCGGACAGCCACCAATCTACAGGATTTTTTGAATTCGCTGCTCGAAAAGTGGCCGCTATTTGCGATGAGTGCTACAACTGGATTGCTGGCAATTTTTACCCAAAGCCAAGGCGCAGCCATGATCAGCATGGAAAATGCACCCCTGCTCGAACGTGCGCTGACCGCCGGATACGGTTACCTGGTATATATACGGCAAATGATCATCCCTACCGATCTTGTCGCTTTTTACCCCTTCAAACAGGCTCGGCTCGAAACCTATCTGCTGTTGCCCGGCTTCATTGTGGGCATCTGGCTGATTACTGCACTATTATTGAACCGGCGGTCGCCACTAATCGCCGCAGGGCTGTGTTGGTATTTGCTTACTCTGTTACCGGTGATTGGCCTGATCAAAGTAGGTGTGCAATTGCATGCGGATCGCTATATGTATTTACCATCCATAGGTATATTACTGGCGTGTGCCGCGCTGATTCCAAACGCCACAAGCCGATGGTTCGGGATCGGAAATGTAATAGCAGGGATTTTGCTAATCTATCTCTCGGTAATCTGTTATTGGCAGGTTGGCTATTGGGAAAACAAGGAACGACTGTTTACGCGGGTGCTGAATGAGGCAGAACACATCTGGAGTGACCATGACCGCCGGGCCGAAGGTAAAGGCCAGTCCTCACTGCTAAGCAAGCAACCGTATTCCTATCGTGTCATGGGCGACATTGCGATGACGCTGGGAGACACCGAAGCGGCAATCGGTTTCTACGGCAAGGCCGGGCAACTGTCGGAGCCCTCCGGTGCACAGCTGAACAACCTTGCCATGGCGTTAGCGGCCCGGGGCAACCTGACTCAGGCCCGTGAAATTTTGGAACAAGCGCTGTTATTAGAAGCGGATTCCCTGCAGATTCAACAAAATTATCGGCGTCTGTTTCCCGATGTGCCAGCGGACAAGGCCGTTGATTAACATGATGCCTCAATCTCGGAGTTTGGTGCTGGCATCGTCTCTTCACCTGGATGTGAGCTGATCGATTTCCTGCACAACAGACCCCGGTGCAATTTCTTTGTGTTCTCCTGGCCCAAGTGCCCCAATCTCTACGTTTCCCACTGCAAATCGATGAATACTCAGCACCTTATTATCAAAGTGCCCAAACATCCGCTTGATCTGGTGGTAGCGGCCTTCAACTAACGCTACCTCCGCTTCGAAATCGCTCAATATCTTTAGCTCAGCCGGGCGTGTATTGATGTCTTCATACGCGAAATACATGCCTTTTTTAAAAGCCGCTACATGGTCTGGAGTAATGGGTTTTTCGGTCATGACACGGTAACGTTTGATTAACTTACTACCGGGTAGCGATAGCTTGCGCGACCATTGTCCATCATTGGTTAGCAGCACTAATCCGGTGGAGTTGTAATCCAGCCTGCCGGCAATATGCAGTTCGTGCTTCCAGTGCTGAGCTAATAGATCGATGACGGTGGTGTGCTCTTCATCCTTGGTGGCGGACACGACACCTTCGGGTTTATTGAGCATGAGATAGCGCGGTGTATTGGCCTGCGTTACCTGACCGTCAACAGTGATATGGCTGAATGCACCAATGCGCTGCCCGATGTCGGTGGCCCTGCGGCCATCCACGGTAATGCGGCCCTGGGCCAACATCAGGCGTACATCTCTGCGATTGACGCCGGTATGGGCGCTTATATGCCGATCGAGACGGGGCATTTAGTTGTGGGTCTTTTTCGGTTCCATGTGCCTAGCGTAGCAGGCTAAAATAGAGAAGTAACTGGCAAAAAAATGTCTCTTGGAAATCAGGCCGAACTGCCCCCATTGGCTGACAGCGTACGCCGACGATACGGAATTAAATAGATGAAACCTGAGCTTAGCTACCTTCGCCTATGCTTTTTACCGCTGCTTTTTCTGTGGATTTTTTCTGCAAGCGCCGCTGACCCAGTCTACGGTATTCAGATAAAACAAGCCTTGTTGAAAATGCCCGATGGTGTGCATCTGGCGGCTGATTTGTACATGCCAGAAGGCGCAACTGAAAAACAGCGTTTTCCGGTGTTGCTAGAGTACCTGCCTTATCGCAAGGATGAGTCAAGATCCAGGAATTACTCTCTGTACTCGTACTTTGTGCAACGTGGTTACGTGGTGGCGCGCGTGGATATTCGGGGTACGGGCAATAGTGAGGGCACCACTATTCCCTACGAATACTCTGACATTGAACTTGATGACGGCGAGATAGTCATCGACTGGCTGTCTCAACAGCAGTGGTCGAATGGCAATGTGGGTATGTTTGGCATTTCCTGGGGTGGCTTCAACTCCATTCAAATGGCGCTGCGCAATCCACCGGCCTTGAAGGCATTTATTTCGCTGATGGCTACCGAGGACCTGTATCAGGAGGATGTACATTACATTGATGGCATCATCCATACTGACTCCTGGATGATGAGTAATGATTTGTATAACTCCATGCCGGGAGCCCCTGACTTTATTCTTGATGAACAGTGGCTGAAGCAGCGCTTTGAGGTCGAACCCAGCGTGTATACCTATATGCGTGAACAGCGCGATGGCCCATTTTGGGATCGAGCCTCGGCCCGGGACAAGTACGCTCAGATAAAGATCCCCGGTTTTCATATCGGTGGCTGGTTCGATGGTTATCGCAATTCCCTGCCGCGAATGCTGGAAAACGTATCGGCCCCGGTGAAGGCATTAATCGGACCCTGGGATCACTATTTCCCCCACAATGCCTGGCCGGCCCCGCCGATGGAGTGGCGCCATGAAGCGCTGCGTTGGTGGGATTACTGGCTCAAAGGAGTGGATAGCGGCATCATGGACGAGCCGTCTTTTGCCGTGTACGTGCGAAATTGGTATGCGCCTGATCCCGATTTGAAAACTGTTCCTGGATTCTGGCGTTGGGAGGAAGGCTGGCCATTGCAGCGCGGCCAGCGACAAGTTCTTTTCACGCAAGCCGACCATAGCCTGGGCGCGATACCCGGCCCCGTCACCACTCATTCGCTGCAATACAAGGCATCGGTTGGACTCGAAGGTGGTGGCCCAGTAATGTGGTGGGGGAGCGTCACGCCCGACCAACAACCCATGGATGACGATAGCCTGGTCTACGATAGTGCACCGCTGGAGGCGCCACTGGAAATTCTCGGCTTTCCCCATGCACGCCTCGGTGTTTCCAGTGACGCTGCGCGCGCCAATTGGGTGGTACGTATTTCAGATGTCTCCCCGCAAGGCCAGGTTACCCAGGTCAGTGGGGCGGGCTTTAACGGCACTCACCACAAATCTGCGCGCCAGCCCAGTGACTTGGTGCCAGGGCAGGTATACCAGTTGGGAATTGACATGCAGTTCACCTCCTGGGTGTTTCCCAAAGGCCACAGTATCCGCTTGGCGGTGAGTAACGCCCAATGGCCCATGTTCTGGCCGACACCCCTAGCCATGACTAGTGCGCTGGAGGTCGGTGGGGTGAAGGGTTCTCGACTGGTGTTGCCGGTGGTACCGCCAACCCGGGGAGTGGGGCCACGATTTAAAGCGCCGGCGCAGGACCCGGTACTGCCCGGTTTTGAAACACTGGATGCCGGCAACATCACCGGCTATGGCGAAATCGACTCAGTGCAACACGATCCGGATACCGGGGAAGCCTTTGGCGTGGCCACCAATTCCGGCAGCACACGCTACCCCTGGGGGATTGAGCGGTTTGTAGAGCGCATTGAACATCGTACCTCTGACCTGAACCCTGCTAATACTTCTGTAACCGGAATTTACGCACTTACCCAGGAACTTGCCGACCGTGTACTGCGGTTCGAGCAAGATGTTTTGTTTAGCAGCGACACCAGTAATTTCAGAATGATTTTCAAGCGTCGTCTTAAGATCGATGGCGAAATCGTCCATGAAAAATTGTGGGACGAGGTCATACCCAGAGACTTTCAATAGGTAATTAGGTGAGATGTTTAGGCCAGATAAAGGGGTTGCCTCGATGGCTTATTTGACTTCAAATGTAATGCTGGTAGTGGGCTTATAGCTCTCGTAATAATTTATGATATAGCTGCCTGGAGGCAACGTGTCTTTCAGGCTTATCTGGTTATTGATACTGGGAGTTAACGTTCCGGTTTCGGTGTAGCCCCTCTCCCCATAACCATGAGAGGTGTAATCCATCAGATAAAACCCGCCACCCTGCTGCTTTATTTCTATTGACGACCAACGCACACCCGATTCGTTGCTGACAGAAATCAAAACAGGTTCGCCCGAATGGTAAACTGCTTTATCGGTTGATAGTGTTAGCGTAGCATTGACGCTGGTTAACGTAATTGCCTGTTCCGCGGTAACACGATTATCTTCCAGTAGCACAAGCGCATAATCGCCAGCGGCTAAACCTTTGGTATCAATAGCCATGCTTGTACTAGCTTGCTTAATCGTTTGCTTGTTGGTGTGGCTGGTGCTGAGGCTATCCTTTTTAATCAGGGCAATCTCTTGTTTCACATTTTCTATATCAATATTGAATAGGCTAACAAGTAGTGGATCACCTGTGGTGAGATGGCGTCGGCTTACTGCCAGTAATGTTGGCATGTCCTTAGGGATAACACTAAACGTTGACAACACGGCACGATGATCTGATGGCCACGGATCGGGAATAGTGATTTCCGATGCCGAGTCCGATTCGCCAACCACGGAACTTGCGACGGTTATTACAGGGCCGCTGCTATAGAGAAAATCAATTCTATCCTGGATAACAGTGCTTGGATTATAGGCCAGAGGCGCTGGATCAAACGGCTTACCTGCCCACCACGTCAAGCCTGGGTCGGCGACAGGGTCGGGGTGGGCAACCCGATATGAATCCAAAAATCCGGCATCTTCAAATGCCTTACTAACCGGCCAGGTAAGTTCGACAACATTATCCTGTCCGCGCTTTTTTTTCATCAGACTAACGGCTTGGCTAGTGTAGTCCAGGTGTGATGGAGCGTTAAAGTCGCCGCCAATTATCACCGGGTATCCCTTAGCGGCCAATTGCGGTAATAAGCTTAAGTGGTTGGCTATACTCGCGACACGTAATTTTTTTCCTATAGATACAATTTCCTCAGGCGAAAGCCGGTCATCGCCATCCATTAAATATGGGCCGTAATCCTTGTCATCCAGATGGATGTTGGAGATAGCGACGACTTTGCCTGTGGAAATTTCTGCAAAGGTATAAGCTTGATTTGAATTGTGAGGTTCATACAAAGGATATTTGGAAACCAGTTGCATGCCGGTATCGAAATAAGGGTGCGACCCGCCTAATTCATCGGAAACTCTTTGGGTGCTAACATCAGCTTCTTCCAGCAATATGATATCGGGGTCAGCGGCTTTTATTGCAACGATCACTTGACTGAAGTCTATGTGATAGCCGCCGTATTCAATATTAAAAACCATCACTTTCAGCATTTGTGTTTGCGCCAGGGTCGGCGCAGAGTTCACTGCCCAGGCAACAGCTAAACATAGCAGAAATTTGTTGAAATAATTCATCGTATTAATTGTGATCCTGCCCACTAATGATGGACACTCTGTTAAGCGAGTAAACTACGCTACAGAGGTGAGCCATGACAAGACAATCAGGAAAGAAAAAACGTCCCGGAGGCAGCATTCACCGGAATTCAGGAAAGAAGCTTTGGCCCTGGCCGAAAAAATTGGCATAACAAAGGCCGCCTCAAGCGCAAGCTGGCGGAGCAGGCTGAGGAACTCGCCATCGTAAAAAAGGCGGCTGTAGATTCAACTTGTCAATGCAACACTCTTGTTCATAATCTCTTTTGGCGCTCTAAATTTCAGTGTTTTTCGTGGCCTCTCATTTTGCTCCTTGGCAACGGAATTTAGGGTTTTTTGTGAGGGCTGAGATAAACTTGTCTTCTTGGGGAAATACTGGCGAATAAGTGAGTTTGTGTTTTCATTCGCACCCCTTTTCCCAGGACATTGTGGGTCGCAATATGAGTATTGTTTGACCCTGTTACTAGATCACCCTCCCAGCGGCCTATAGACGTACGCTTATCAGCATCTTTTGGGCGAGTATGGATTGATACACCATTAACGATATTGATAGTACCTCGATCTCCTGATCTTAAGTGCCGTTTACTTTGACGCATCTTATGTCCGCGTCTTAAATGCCTCATTAACAAGCTATCTAATACTTTTCTAGAGCGCACGTATAAAGTTTTGTATATGGTCTCGTGAGATATTTGCATTGCCTTCCGTGTGGTCATATCGACTTTTAGCCACTCCGATATTTCCTCAGGGGACCAATTTAGCGGCAATATAGTATTTTAGAATACCTGTTGCAGTGACCAATTGAATCTACACACTGAAGATGACTTTGTGGCGTCGCCACATGCCAACCAATGTCATTGTCCATTCCGATCGTGGTATCCAGTATTGTTCGGGGGCCTATCAGAAATTGCTGGATGAGCATGGACTGATTTGCAGTATGAGTGGTAAAGGCAATTGCTATGATAGCGCCTGTGCAGAGAGCTTCTTTCATTCTCTCAAGGTCGAGGCCATTCATGGTGAACGATTTGGAACACGAGAAGAAATGCGACAAAAAGTATTCGAATGCATAGAAGTGGATTACAATCGAACCTGCCGACACAGCACCAATGGCTTTATTAGACCGGAAGCGTTTGAGGCAAAAAATGTCGCTTAACTATGTGTCAACTGTTGGTGGACAGGATGAGGCTGCATTAGCATGCATACCTCCTTGTAGACGTCGCGTAAATTCGCTGTAGTCCTTTATAGTAGGTCTACAGAGATTTAGATTTTTCCGTTTTTAGATACCGCTTGACCCAATACTAATCTATTTCAATACTAATTTACTACTATAAAATAGTACGAAAAATCAGCTAGAATCGTCCCGTCCTATCGGTTGTGAAGTGACAATTTGCTGGTGGAGTGTACTGCTCAATGAAACATGCTAAGAAACTTCTACTGAGCTTGCTGATGCTGGTTGCGATGACCGGGCACACACTCGCTGAAAACACGCTGCAGCATCGAACACTTAATTTTGAAGGCATTGAGCGCGAGTACTTTGTTTACTTACCCGGCGCAGTCAAAGCAGGCAAACCTCTGCCCGTAGTGTTAGCCATTCACGGTTATACCAGCACGGCAACTGGCTTTGCGGCCAGTCATGGCATGAATCTACACGCCGAGGCCAACGACTACATTGTAGTGTATCCACAGGGCACGCACTTTGGCGTGGATGCCAGCGCGGCCAGTTACCGGGTGACTTCCTGGAACGATTTAGCTGCCAACCTGGCACCAGCAAAAGATGGACCTGAACATTGCACCGTGGACCGCGACCCATATCCCTGCCCGGCTGAATGCGGGCAGTGTAGCCGTTGTGCCTGGACGAGTTGTTACGACGACGTGGGTTTTTTGAATGCCGTACTGGATAAGGTGGAAGCAGAGTTCAGCACCGATACCAAACGCTACTACATGCTGGGTGTAAGCAATGGCGGTATGATGGCCCTGCGCATGGCATGTAACCATTCAGAGCGGTTTGCAGCGGTAGCACCGATTATTGCGCAACTGGCACCCGGCTTTGAATGTGGGCCTTCCACAAATTTACCCATGATGCATCTAGCTGGGGCCAAAGACGATACTGTGCGCATTGACGGTAAACCTGGCGGTGACGGCTTTATCTATGCCACCGCAAAAGTGACTGCGGAAACCTGGGCGCATGCCTTGCAGTGTAAAGCTGGCCCGCAACCCTGGAGCAACGCTCTATCGAAGCAGGGCAGTTTGAACTGTACCGCTTATTCCAATTGCGCCCAGGAAGGCCAACAGGTGGTGAGTTGCGTTAACCCGCAAGGAACTCACGAATGGCCCGGCCAGTCGGTAGACGGCATGCCAGCAACCTGTGTGACTGCACAACAAACTGCCAGTATGCCCGGCCAGCCCCATTGCCCTAAACCAAGCGGCGAGTATGTCCACTGGGGTATGGATTTGGTCTGGCAGTTTATGCAGCGCTATCGCTTGCCCTAAGCGAGCTTCCTCTACTCTTTGATTATGACGGTATCTATAAAAATTGATAACAAAGGAGCGCAAACCATGACCAGAACCCTCTCTTTATTCTGTGCGTTAGTCGCCAGCCTGATGCTGGTCGGCTGTGAATTTGACACTGCCACTAACACACCGGCAACCAACAACAATGTGGCGGATCTGGTGCTGACCAATGCCAAGGTGTATACCATGGACAAACAGCGTTCCTGGGCCGAGGCCGTAGCGATAAAAGATGGGCGTATAGTGTTTGTGGGCAAGGATACGGCTGTAGCTAGCTACGTAGGGGTAGATACCCAACAGATCGATTTGCAAGGCAAGATGGTGTTACCCAGTTTTCAGGATGTACATATACACCCCGTGTCTGCGGGTGTGGCCTATAGAGGTTGTGTGCTGTTTGACGCAGAAACCCAGGAGGAAATGCTGGCTATAGTTGCCAGCTGCGTGAAAGAAAGCCCGGACGCTGCATACATTAGAGGCACGGGTTGGAGCTGGAGCATTTTTATCGGTAGCTCGCCCCATAAGGACGCCCTGGACGCTATTGATAGTACCC
>JBLHKV010000098.1:0-12448 GCA_047618115.1 Halieaceae bacterium
CGCAGAGCCTGGAACCCGCGGAAATGGAATAACGTCTCTGATATTTTCCATGCCGGTGATGTAACTCAACACGCGTTCAAATCCCAGACCAAAACCAGCGTGGGGAACCGTGCCATATTTGCGCAGGTCGCGGTACCACCAAAGCTCATCGGCCAGGCCTTGCTCCGCCATCCGCATGTCCAGCACAGAGAGCCTCTCCTCCCGTTGGCTACCACCAATAATCTCCCCTATGCCCGGAGCCAGGACATCCATGGCCGCTACCGTTTTTTCATCATCGTTCAGGCGCATATAAAACGCCTTGATATCCTTGGGGTAGTTGGTGACGATTACGGGCCGGCCTATGTGCTTTTCGGCTAAATAGCGCTCGTGTTCGGACTGAAAATCTGTACCCCATTTGACTGGGAATTCGAAGTTTTCTCCGCAGTTTTGCAAAATAGTTACAGCTTCTGAATAGTCCAGTCTCTCAAATTCTGAATTGATTACATTCTCCAAACGAGCCATAACGGTCTTGTCGACGCGCTCGGCGAAGAACGCTATGTCATCCTCGCGCTCTTCCAACACCGAGCGAACAACGCTCTTGAGGAAGTCCTCGGCCAAATCTGCGTTATCAGTCAGATCGGCAAAAGCAATTTCCGGCTCGACCATCCAAAATTCAGCGAGGTGGCGGCTGGTGTTGGAATTCTCGGCGCGAAAGGTGGGCCCGAAGGTGTAGACCTTGGACATGGCCAGGCAATATGACTCGACATTCAGTTGCCCAGACACCGTCAGAAAACTTTCTGTGCCAAAGAAATCCTGAGAATAATCTACCGCGCCGTCTTTACGCGGAATATTGGCCATATCGAGCGTAGACACGCGAAACAGCTCCCCGGCACCTTCGCAATCACTGGCGGTAATGACGGGGGTATTTATCCAGTGAAAACCTCGACTGTAAAAATAATTATGCATGGCGTTGGCAAGCGTAGTCCGCACCCGGGTGACGGCCCCAAAACTGTTGGTTCTCGGTCGCAGGTGCGCCACAGTGCGCAGATACTCGAAGCTGTGGCGCTTCTTCGCTATAGGGTAAGTGTCGGGATCCTCCACCCAACCCAGTACCTCAACTTCACTCGCCTGAATCTCTAGCGCCTGCCCCTTGCCCTGTGATTCCACCAGTTCACCGGTAATGACGACCGAACAGCCCGTGGTGATTTTTAGTATGTCTTCCTGATAGTTTGGCAAGGCCTGGTCGGCCACTGCCTGGATCGCACCGAAACAGCTTCCGTCGTGCACACTCAAGAATGAAAACCCAGCCTTCGAATCCCGCTTGCTGCGAATCCAGCCCTTGACTACCACCTGGCTACCAACAGCAATCTGACTACGCAGGATATTGGTAATTGAATCATAGCTCATACTTGTTTTTCCTCTCCATGATAAGCCTGCCTCGGCTCGATGCTGTCTAACGATCTACGGCTCGCGGACCTCAATGATTTGGTCGTATTAACCCGCGCAACTGTTGTACACGCCGGTCGCGAGGCGCTATAAGTTGTAATTTTGCCACTACTTTGGCAGCGTCGCCCCGCTGCCCCTGCTCATGTAGAAACTGCGCCAAGCTCACCAGCAATTGTACGTCCTCGGGCCTGTGACTCACAGCATTCTCGAGTACTTTGACGGCTTCTGCCGAACGACCGTTGCTGTTCAACGCTACCGCATAGACATAGCTGTATTGCGATTGAGACGGTTGCAAGCGCGCAGCCTCTGCAAGGTATTCCAGCGCTTGCTCATAGCGTTTCTGACGCACCAACAACAAACCCATCGCATAGTGCGCATCGGCATATGCGGGCTCTATCTTCAGGGCCTTGCTCAACAAGGGGCGGACGCGCCAGTCCTCTCCCTTTGCCCGATAGAGGTCGGCGAGATTCAACAGGGCGGGCAAAAATCGGTCATCGAGGCGCAGCGCTTGAAGATAGGACTTTTCGGCGCGGTCAAGATCCTGTCTTTGGCTGTGATTTACGCCAAAATTAAGGTGAACACCCGGGGCGTCGAGGTTATATAGCTGGCTTTCCAGATAAAGCGTCTCGGCCCGCGCCACTATTGCCCGCTGCGATTCATTCAAGCCAAGCGGTGGCACCGCCGCAATCAGGCGGGCAGCCTCGGCCCGCACCGAGGCATAGTCATCGTCGAGGAGCGGATCGAGCACCGGTATGCGTTGTTCCGGAGGCAGCATTTCAAACAATCGTACGGCCGCCATCCGCAATAGCGGCTCATCGTCATAAACCAGCTGTGCCGCCACGGAAACCGTCTCCTGTCCTGGAAAATCCTGTAACAGCTCCAGCGCGCTCGCGCGCACTATCACCGGCAGTGCCATATCCATCGCTACACCCACCAGTTCCCGCGCACTGCCGGCACTTCCCTGCCCGGCACTATGAAAGGCCGCGGCCTGGCGCGTCACCGGAATATCACCATGGCGCTCGCTGTACGCCTCCAGAGCCCAATCGAGATCTCGGTCCTGGTGACAGCCGCTACAGGCGTTGGGCGCGCCGGTTGCTGCAGTCACCGCCGGATTGGGTATAC
Organism: Halieaceae bacterium; assembly: GCA_047618115.1. GTDB lineage: Bacteria > Pseudomonadota > Gammaproteobacteria > Pseudomonadales > Halieaceae > CALJGI01. Next base: position 2,548 of record JBLHKV010000098.1, read on the forward strand.
GCAGGCTGTGGTCGCGCCGGGGATCGACCTCCATATAGGTAGTTTCAGGCATATGACAGTTGACACACTGGGCGCCAGCAGAGGTCGTGGCGTGATGGTGATGCTTTGGGATGTCGAAGACTGCGGGCTGATGACAGCGGGTACAAAGTTGATTGTCCGGTGAATATACTTCGGCGTTGTGAGGGTTGTGGCAGTCGGTGCAAACCACCCCCTCCGCAAACATCTTACTCTGCAGGAACGAGCCATAGACATATACCTCATCGAGGATTTGGCCATCGGCGTGATAAAGCTCAGGAGTTAACAGCGCGAGCCGGTACTTATCCAAAAACGCGTCGCCAACTGCTGGCTGCTCCACCACTGACCGACGCGAGTGACAGGGCGCGCAGACGTCGAGCTGAGTTGCATTCCCCGCCTGACCCTCGAGTTCTGCGGTAGCCTCACCGCCGACCACCCAACGGCTGTGTTTAGCGATGTCGACAGCCAGCCCCTTGTCGTTCGACCGCTCCGCGACAGCGTCGCTCCCGGCCCAGGCCAGATGCTCAGAAGCCGGGCCATGGCAAGCCTCACACCCTACATTAACCTCAATCCAACGCGCGTCGTAGCTATTGGTAGCCGCAGAGTAGTTTTTCTCCAGACCTGTAGAATGACACTCGGCGCAGCGCAGGTTCCAGTTATGGTAATGCCGAGTCCAGTGCAACACGTCTGCGGCAGGGACTGCCTCGTCAGGATAGAGGTGAAACCAGCGTTGTCCGCCGTCGGCCTTAGCCCGACTGTCCCAGGCGACACTCAGAGCCTGTAAGCGCCCTCCGGGCATTTCTACCAAATATTGCTGGAGCGGATCGACACCAAACGTGTAGCGGACCACAAAGTCCTGCCGCGCCCCTTCACCATCTTCAGTATTCACCAAAAATTCCCGATCGCGCCTGAAAAAACGCGTGGTTACACCGAAATGTTCGTAACTCGCTGCGTCGAAATTTCCTTTGATCGAGTCCTCGCTGGCTGGCAGCATGGCATCGTGGTGGTGTGAGCTCTGCCACTGCGTATACTCTGCCGCATGACAGGATTGACAGGTTTCACTGCCGACGAATTCGCCAGCGATTGCCGTCGAACTGAACAAGCAACACAGCGCAAAAAGTACACCCCGCACGGGCGGAGATCCCGACGCTATCAACGCTCCAGCTTGGAGATCTTGGACCCCTCCAATGTCAGGTTATACATCAAACCCTTATTGGAAAATATGAACCCGATGATGGGCGACTGTATGGTTTTGGTATCGAGTTCACCGCCGGCGCCAAACTCCGCAATCGCAACGCTTCCATCAACCCCCGCCTCCCAGCCGTCGCTGTGCTGAAACCCTTTCAGCGCCGCTTCTGTCATAAACAGAATGATCTGGGTTTTAACCTGTCCACCCAGCTGAAAACCAATGGAAGCGGCTGCAGTTGAGTAGTACGCGGTGGTTACGCCTTTCTTCTGGAGAACGCCCTCACCGTATTCTCCACCTATACCGATGCCAGCCTTGATCACCCGCGGGAAGATCAGTGCGCCGGCGGCTCGACCCATCAGTTTGGCGCCAGCGCGAGAGTTTTCACCAAACTCTTCCAATGCGGCGTCGACTCTCGCGTCGATCTCAGCCTTGGAAGCAGCTTGCGCCACTTGAGTTCCAAGCAGCGCTGCCAGAACAATCAAAAAAGAAAAGGTTTCTCTCAGCCCTACGTTTATGCGACTCATGACAACAGCCCCTGAAAAAATAGCAATTGGGTGGAGGGTTTCGGACGCATCCATCGACCCAGAATTGCCATGATTATAACCCCCGCATGGCCTCCAAAAACATCATTACCTGCTATAGCCTGAAAGTCACCTTAACCGCCATCTGCGCTGGGTATACAATACGCGCTCTGGGTCTTGCCATGACCTTTAACAATTGAGGAGCGTATCGATGGGAATTACATCACTGGCCAGAGCAAACTACCTGAGCCTTGCAACCTTCCGAAAGTCCGGAGAGGTGGTGGCAACCCCGGTATGGTTTGCAGAGGAAGACGGGGTGTACTATGCCTTTTCCGCCGAGGACGCCGGCAAAATGAAGCGGCTGCGCAACTCGACCAAGTCGCGCGTTGCCCCCTGCAGCGTCAGCGGCGCGATCAAGGGCGAATGGATTGAAACGACGGCTCGTGTATTATCAGCCGAACAGGAGCAAATCGCTCTCGATGCGTTAAGGCGGAAATATGGATGGCAGATGCGACTTACCGATCTGGGTTCAAAAATTACGGGGAAGTTTCACCACCGCTCCTACATTGCCATCTCGCCCAGCACTGACTCCATATAGTTGCGAATCTGCTCTCGCTGGCCGTACATTTCGGCTTTTTCGATAGCCAGTTGCAGGCTTTGTACGCTCTCGTCAAGCCGCGTTGCCTTGTGGAGTACCTTGCCCATCAGGTAGTAAAACTCAGCGTCGGAATCCTTGCGCGAGATTGCCTCACGTAAGTGATCGACAGCAAGTTCGTAATCACCTTCGTCATCGGCTGTCTCGGCCAGCTGAAAATGGTAGTAGGGGTTGCGCTCTCTGTGGGCCGAGATGCGCTGCACAATTTCTTCAGCGCGCTCGTTCTCTCCCAATGTCTGATACAACACAACAAGATTATTTAGAGCTGTGCGGGAACGTGGATCGAATAACAATGCGGTTCGATAGCTGGATTCCGCGTCCTCGTTTTGGTCATTAGATCGATATATAGCGCCGATGTTGGCCCAGAGATAATCCAGCTCGGGATACAGCTGCAGAGCCCGGCTCATATGCCGGTACCCGCCCTCGCTATCGCCGTTTAGAAACAGCTCCATGCCGACATTATTGTGAAACAAAGCCAGCGCCTCATTGTCATTGATGATTTGAGTTCCGACGATGCGAGACCGGGTCAGGGGGTCGATATCTACTTCAAATCGCTCTCCTCCCTTTAGATTCACCACCGCATTCACGTGCAGGGCAACCGCCAAGCGATCGCCGCGCCGATCCCATTCGGGTTTGGTCGCAACAACCTGAAAATGCGCGTCCAGCCCCGTTGCACGAGCCAGCGCGACAAAAACCGTGGCATATGACAGGCAATTGGCCCGAGCGCGATGAAAAGTTTCAATCGCAGCCCCATTCGCCTGCTCGTCGTATTCCAAGCCTACAATTGCCCTGGACCTCAGCGCCTGGTGCAGTAAATTCAAACGCTGCCGCTGGATACGAGCGGATCGCACATACACATCGAGAAAATCTTCCATTTCACTATCGATCGCCAGTAGATCCGGGCTTGCGACGGCCGCCGCTGCTGACTTTGCCGAAACACTCCCATCGGGAAGCTCCAGGGCGGGGATTAGCACACGGCTCGCGCGCTCGTGTTGAGTGAGCCCACCACAGCCCCCCAACAACAGCACTAACATGACTACCCAAAACCGACGCTCATTCATTTCTGTACCACGCACAACAGAGTATGGCTGCTTATTTGACCTCGTGATGCGCGCAGAATTCCGTAACCAACCCTTCCAGTCCCGCCTGATCAGCAGCGGAGAAGCGATTCAGTACAGGACTGTCGAGGTCGAGCACGCCTTTGAACTCACCGCCAATCAGCAGAGGTAACACAATTTCTGATCTCGAGGCGCTGTCGCAGGCTATATGACCGGGGAAGGCCATCACGTCGGCCACCCGCTGCGTCTGCCTAGTCGCTGCAGCAGTACCACACACCCCTTTCCCGTATCCGATCCGAATACAGGCGGGCTGGCCCTGAAACGGCCCCAGTACAAGATCTGTCTCGTCTGCATAGTAAAAGCCCGCCCAGTTCAATTCCGGTAAGCCATGAAACAACAGCGCACAAAAATTGGCGCAATTTGCTATCCAATTGGATTCGCCGTGCAAAAGTCCAGCCATGGAGCGGCCCAACTCGTCGTAATTCGTCTGTATCAATCTAAATCTCCTCCATACAACTGTGTAATAATACACCTCTAAAAGAGGGATCAGCCATGCACACTCGACACATCTATAGCAGCGCTATCGCACTGTTTGTTATCGCCTGTCTATCAGGTTGCGGAATTAACACCATTCCCACACTCGACGAGAAGGTGAAATCCAATTGGGCGCAGGTTGAAAACCAATATCAGCGCCGCGCCGACCTGATCCCCAACCTGGTAAGCACTGTAAAGGGATATGCGGCGCATGAAAAATCGACGCTGACCGCGGTGACAGAGGCCCGGGCCAAGGTTGGCACCATACAGCTGGGTAAGAACCTGCTCGACAACCCCGAGGCGATGGCTCAATTCGATAGCGCTCAGGGCGAGCTGTCCAGCGCCCTGCGCAGGCTCATGGTCGTTTCAGAGCGATATCCCGATCTCAAAGCCAACCAAAACTTCCTGGCACTGCAATCACAGTTGGAAGGCACGGAAAATCGGATCAGTGTCGCCCGCAGAGATTTTATTGGCGCTGTAGAGCGCTACAATACAGAGATACGAACATTCCCGGGCCGTCTGTGGAAGATGATCATGTATTCCGATATGGAAGTCAGAGAGAATTTCACCGCGACCAGCCCAGGTGCCGAACAAGCCCCGGCCGTGAACTTCTAAGCCGCCAGTGAAATCCAGAATGCACGTTCTGTTGGCAGCGCTCGCCCTGCACGTTCTAGTAAGCGTAAGCGCGCTGGCTGAACCATCTTTTCCCGCGCTATCGGGCCGGGTCGTCGATAACGCCAATGTGCTCAGCGCCAGGGCCGAGAGCTCCCTGACTGCACTACTGGAGGCTCACGAAAACGCCACGGGGAATCAGCTTGTAGTAGCAACCCTGGAGGATATACAAGGTTACGATATTGCCGACTACGGATACCAACTCGGGCGCCACTGGGACATAGGTCAAAAAGACAAGAACAATGGTGCTCTTCTGATACTTGCCAGCAAGGAACGTAAAGTACGGATCGAGGTAGGTTATGGACTAGAGGGGCAATTAACCGATGCGGTGAGCTCTAATATTATCAGCACCGTTATACTGCCGCGGTTTCGCTCGGGTGATTTCGAGACCGGTCTTCTGCAGGGAACCCAGGCGATGATCCAGGCGGTAGGCGGTGAATACCAGATGCGCAGCGCGCAAAAGAGCCGCAGCAAAAATAAAATAAGTGCGCCGGGCGTGGTCGTTCTGGGATTCTTTTTATTGCAGTTTCTCGGTGGCCTATTGCCCGGTCGACGCCTGGGTCGCCGGCGCGGCCTTATGTTCATCCCCATGGGGATGGGGGGCGGCGGGCGCAGCTCCGGAGGCTTTGGCGGGGGCGGTGGTTTCAGCGGCGGAGGTGGCAGTTTCGGTGGCGGCGGCGCCTCGGGAGGATGGTAATGACTTTGGTGACCCAGCAAGAACAAGACGCAATCGCGGCAGCCATAACTGAGGTCGAGAGACTCACCGACGCCGAGTTGGTTACTGTACTGGCGGCACAGAGTGATGACTACCGCTACATTCCCACGCTTTGGGCTGCACTTTTAGCGCTGCTCACCCCTTTGTGCTTGTCTTTAAGCAACTACTGGTTGGATCCCGGCGATACCATGCTGGCTCAGTTCGGCGTTTTTATGGTCATGGCAGCGGTGTTTCGCTGGCGGCCGCTGATGTTTTTACTGCTGCCCAGGACGGTGCGCGAATGGCGCGCGTCCAATCTGGCCAGACGGCAATTTTTGGAACAGAACCTGCACCACACAAAAGGTGATACCGGCGTATTGATATTTGTTTCAGAGGCGGAACGCTATGTGGAAATAATCGCCGATCGCGGCATTGATCAGCACGTCTCAGCCCAGCAGTGGCAAGCCATTATCGATGATTTCTCTGCGAGCGTGCACAGTGGGGCTACCGCTGAGGGCTTTATCAACTGCATACAGGCCTGCGGGAAACTGATGATTGAGCACGCTCCCGTAAGCGGCGAGAAGAATGAGTTACCCAATCACCTGATAATACTAGATTAGAACCCAATCGCGGCGCCATCAACCCGCATCTCCGAGGCACCGTGATAGACACCGCTTGTCGAGTCTTTCAGAATAGCCTGATAACTACCAAAGTGCTCCCGTCGCCCCGTTACCGGATCAGTGCCTCGACTGACCTGATGGCCCCTGCGCCTCAGTTCTGCGAACACTTGGTCTGATATGCCCGACTCCAGCAGTACCTGACCCATTCCCGCGATCTGCGCGACCTCACCAGTGGGCTCACTGGAGCCCTCGTGGCGATAGCGGGCTGCGTCGCCGGCCTCCTGAACGTTCATCCCAAAATCGATCAGGTTAATGGCTACAGATGCTTGTCCCTGGGGTTGCATAGACCCCCCCATCACACCAAAACTAAGCCAGGCTTCGCCGTCCTTTAGGATAAAACCCGGGATAATGGTGTGGAAAGGCAGCTTCCCTGGCGCATAAACATTTGGATGCTCGGGATCCAAAGAAAATAGCTCACCACGGTCCTGAAACATAAAACCAAGACCGTCGGGAACCAAACCGCTGCCCATGCCACGGTAGTTACTCTGAATGAGCGACACCATCATTCCCGCGCTGTCCGCGACGGTAAGATAGGTAGTGTCGTTGTGCTCGAGAATCGGGTCCCCGGCGACGACATTGACCATGGCGCTGTTCATATCGATAAGCTTGCGCCTCTGGTCGGCGTAGGCCTTCGAAGCTAGAGTAGAAAAAGGCACGTCGGCGTGCTGCGGATCGCTGTAATAACGGGCCCGATCCTCAAATGCCAGACGCTTGGCTTCGATTTGCACATGCAGCGCGTCGGCACTCCCCGCTCCCATGGAGGCTATGTCAAAGCCCTCGATAACATTGAGCATCTGCAGAACGGCCAAACCCTGGGTATTGGGCGGGAGCTGGCACACCTCGTAGCCACGGTAGCTGGTCGTTATCGGTTCCACCCAGCAAGCACAGTTTGCAGCGAGATCACTGGCTCGAAGATCACCGCCAATTCGTCGCATATACTGATCTATGGTCTGAGCAATCCGACCGCCGTAGAAGGCGTCCCTACCGCCGCTACCAATCTCTTCCAGGGTGTCGGCCAGATCGGGATTGTGAAATACCTCGCCGACCGCTGGCGCTCGACCATCGAGAAGATAGGTCTGGCGCGCGTTTTCAAATTCTTCGAGTTGAGTCTTATTGTGCTCAAAGGCCGCCATATTACCGGCCCAGGCCTCGGCTATGTACTGACTGACCGGAAAACCTTCTCGGCAATACTGAATCGCGGGCGCCAACAGTTCAGACATGGGCAGCTTGCCAAACTTGTTATGCATTTCGAACCAGCCATCAACGGCCCCCGGCACGGTAACCGACAAGCTACCCAGAGCCGGGATATGGTCGGAACCATCCAACCGGGAAATGAGCTCATCGTAGCTGCGACCTGCGGGACTGCGACCACTGGCGTTGAGTCCCTTCAATTGCTTTTTCTTTGGGTCCCAAACCAACGCGAAAAGATCGCCGCCGATGCCATTGGCCATGGGCTCCATGAGCCCCAGTGTTGCATTGGCCGCAATGGCTGCATCCACAGCGCTACCACCCCGTTTCAAAATATCAACGGCCACCTGGCTGGCCAACGGCTGTGCCGTGGCCGCCATACCCTGCTTCGCCAGCACTGGACTGCGGCCAGCCAGTGACAGCCCAGTCAGGCGATCTCCGCGACCGCAGGCGATGTCTTCCGGGTTGATCACATAACTCTCCTCGTCATATTTGCGATCATTGTAGCTCCATTTGATTCAGATCAATTCATTACTTCGGCACACCCACTACTCTGTAAGCGTCGATAGAGACACACCAAGCGGAGTAGTCATTATGAATGAGCAAGCGATTAGTGACGGTGTTCGCCTCCTAGATATTCATGGTCCAAACCTTGGGCTGTCGACATCTTGATGTCGGCGGCCATTTTATCTTGGCGATGTTAAACTTAAGATAAGCCTCCACCGGCTGAATCAGGCGGCCGTATGCAGCCCGCACTCGCGACCATCGTGCACCTTGGTTGGATCGAAGTAGTGTCGAGCTGAAGGCAATTCAAAGCGCTCCATGTAGTCTTCAACCTGCTCCTGCGACCAATAAAAAATCGGTGCTACCTTGATGATTCCGCGGCTATCCAGCGATACAACATCCAATGACTGACGATGCTCTGTCTCCTCTTGCCGAATGCCAGTCAGCCAAATCTCCGGCTGATGATCACGCAGGGCTTTGCTAAAGGGATCCAGTTTTACCTGCCGGGTAAACTCCTGGTGCTGATCCTCGTCCTCGATGGTGGGAATTCCCCCCATCAGCGCATTGCGCCGCTCGGACGTCATGTCGGGACTGTAAACGTGCAAATTTAAACCAAGCTGGTGCATCAACCGGTCGGCTACGATGTAGGTGTCACGCAGGTTATAGCCAGTATCGACCCATATTGTTGGAATCGATGTATCGATCTGACTGACCAGATGAAGCATCACGGCCGCATTAGTTCCAAAGCTGGTTGATGCTATTGTCGGCCGACCGAGATCCAGAGCCCAGCGCACGATTTCCTCGGCGCTCGCGTCGTGCAATCTTTCATTGGCTTCAGCTATGTCCAATCTCATGTCTATTCCCAGATACAGTCCCGGTAGGGTACCGGACCACAAACTGTAAACAAGGGACGCGATCTTGACAAATACCCTTAGGTCATAATGTTATTACTAGAATAATTTATCAGGCCTTGTGGAATAAGAGGCCGGCGCCCTCAGGCAGCACTTACCGCCTGTAGCGCCGCAGAGCCCTCCAGTTCGCCGTGTAGCTCCAAAAATTGGCCGGTGAGCTTGTGGCTGGGGGCAAGGTCGATTAAGGGACGACCCTCGCGATGCGACTCCCTCATCTTCACCGAACTACTCAGGTAGGTACTAAAAACCGGCAGACCGCTCTTATTGAGCTCATCGACCAGCTCCGCAGGCAGTCTCGCCTGGCTATTGAATTGATTGATTATAATACCCTCAACGACTAAATCCGGGTTGTGGTCTTCCTGTAGCTCAGTGACATTATCAATAAGTGACACGAGAGCGTGGAGCGCAAAACTATCGCAATCGAAAGGAATCAGCAGGCTGTCAGCGGCAATCAGTGCAGACTTGCTGTAAAAATCGAACCGCGGGGGCGTGTCTATATAGATGCGGTCGTACTCGTCGTCCAATTTTTCCAGCGCGTCGCGCATCTTGTATATTTTGTAGCGAGACTCCAGCTCTTTTTCCATGGAACTCAGTACTGGGCTAGAGGGCATCAGATCGAGGTTTTCGTAGGGCGTTTCCCACACATAAGTCGCTGGATTCGACTTCGCCCGCCGCGAGCCAACGGTCTGCTTAAATAGTCCTGCCACGCCCTGAGCCTCGGCGGGATAGGCCTCAGCATCGATTTCACCAACCAGATACTGCGTCGAATTACCTTGCACATCGAGGTCGACGACCAGGGTACGATAGCCCTCGGCTGCCGAGATTGCCGCTAAATTGCAGGCGATGCTGGTCTTACCCACTCCCCCTTTTTGATTAAAAACCACGCGTCGCATTGCCAAAACTCCCGAATTAATTGCCGACTGCAAATTCTAATCAATCGCCCAAATCATTGTAAGAGAGTCTGGATTAATTATTGGAAATTTATGCGCAGAACACCCTTGAGTTACACTGCCGGGGTCATCTACAACAAATTAGGGACCGCTTACACATGACGAAACCAGAAAATATACTGACGTATTGGTTTGGTGATTTGAACGCAATGGGTATGCCCACAATAGATCATAGCAAGCTTTGGTTTGGCTATTCAGAGAATACCGATGTTGAAATTAGCAGCCGTTTTTCTACCCTGGTAGAACGGGCCGTGAAAGGTGAGCTGGTCGAGTGGGCAAAAACAGATGGGGGCTTAATCGCTCTGATCACACTCCTCGACCAATTTACCC
>JBLHKV010000099.1:0-12415 GCA_047618115.1 Halieaceae bacterium
CTGCATCCTCCCCTTGTACATTTTCACCGGGGCCGCCCCGATTTACGCTCAGTGCACGGTATATGGGGCCCGCGGTGGCAAATTCAAGGGAACTTTTGGCTATTTTAGTGGATTATTGAGAGAGTTAACGACGAACCAGCCGCAGCAGCCTGCAGCGAGCAGCCCAGGAAGACACCTTCACGCTACTGCGCCAGCGCAGCGCCCAGCATTCTAGCGGTGAGGTCGACAATAGGGACGACCCGGTCATACGCCATCCGGGTGGGGCCAATAACACCCAAAACCCCAAGTGCCTCGCCCCCCATCTGGTAGGGCGCAGTCACGACAGAATAATCATTGAAGACTTCAAAACCGGCCTCCTGGCCGATAAATATCTGTACACCCTGCGCCTGCCCGGAGCGCTCCAGCAGATGAAGAACATCCTTCTTGCGTTCAAAGGAATCGAATAAATCACGCAGCTTTTCTACCTCATCGTCCGTCGCGGCCCCCAGCACCTGGGATTCACCGGCGACCACGTACTCCTCGCCGCCCTCGGTTTCATCCAGCGCGGAAGCCGCCAGATCCAGGGACGCCTGCATATACCTGTCAATACTGAGACGGTCTCGCTCCATCGCTTCAACGATCTCGCGTTTCACCAACTCGAGAGGGCGCCCAGCGTAGCGCTGATTAACGAAGCGAGTTGCCTCGCGCAATTCCTCCTCGGTATAGGCGCGATTGGTATGGATGATCCGATTTTGCACCTCGCGCTCATTCATCACCAGAATCACCAGCACCCTATCCCCGGACAGCGGTAAAAATTCGATCTGGCGCAGCGCAACGGCGTCCTGTCTGGGCACAATAACGACTCCGGCGTGGGCGGTAACGCTGGCCAGTATGCCCGAGGCGGCCAGCACTAACTCCCGGGCCGGCTTGTCGGGGTGTAACTCGGCCCGCACCGACGCCACCTGTTGTTCGCTCAGCGGTTGCACCTGCAGGAGGCTTTCCACGAAAAATTTATAGCCAAGATTGGTGGGAATCCGTCCCGCGGAAGTATGCGGAGAGGTAATGAATCCGCGATCTTCGAGGTCGGACATAATATTGCGAACGGTAGCGGCAGACACCGGCAGGCCGGCCTCCTCCAACAGGGTTTTGGACCCTATAGGCTGACCTTCACGAATATGGCGCTCAATTAAAGTTTTGAGTAAAAACTGAGCGCGATCTGATACTGGCTTGTGTTGCATATAACCCAAGTCTATCATCACTCACAATCATGCTCACCCATCTAAGTATTCAAAATTTCACCCTGGTCGATAATCTCGATATCGAATTCGAGAACGGCATGACGGTGATTACCGGCGAAACCGGCGCTGGCAAGTCCATCATGCTGGATGCGCTAGGGCTTTGCCTTGGCGACAGGGCCGACCCGAAAACCGTGCGCACCGGTGCGCAACGGGCCGATATCTGTGCCAGCTTTGACGTGCGTACTATCCCCGCCGCCCAACGCTGGCTGCAACAGCGAGACCTCTACCTGGACGACGAACCCGGCGAGTGCCTGCTACGTCGCGTCATCACCGCCGAGGGCCGCAGCCGCGCCTATATAAATGGCCAGAACGTAACGCTGCCGGAAGCCTCGAAGCTCGGTGAGCTGCTTATCGACATCCACAGCCAGCACGCCCATCAGTCGCTGCTGCGCAGAGAGACTCAACGTGGCTTGCTGGATGCATTTGCCGGTCTGGAAACCAAGACCTCACAGCTGGCAGAACACGCCGAGCAGTGGCAGCAATTGAACCACATTATCCGTGAACTGGAAGCCGCCCGGGACGAGCGCGGCGCCAGAGTCCAGCTGCTGAGTTATCAGGTTGGCGAACTCGATGAACTCAACCTGCAAGCCGACGAGCTCCCCGGCCTGGAGCAATCTCAGAAGCAACTGGCCAATGCCGAGGATATTCTCAGCGCCAGCCAACAGGCACTGGAACTGATAGAAGACGACGACGGCGGTCTCGATAAGCTACGTCGTGCATTGGCGCTCGCCAGGCAGGACCAGAGTGGCGGCCAGCCTATTGCGAATGTCATCGAGGCGCTGGAAAGCGCATGCATACAGGCCGACGAAGCCAGACTCGAACTTCAATCACACATCGATACCGTCGAAATCGATCCGGAAAAGCTGCTAGAAGTTGAATCCCGCCTCGATCTTATCTACGAAACTGCGAGAAAACACCGGGTACAAGCACCGCAGCTCGCCGCATTGCACCAGGGTCTGGCCGAAGAGCTAGCGGGACTAGCCGGCAGCGATGAGGAAGTCGAAACCTTAAAAGCACAACGCGAACAGCGCCGAACGGACTACGATCTATTAGCGAAAGCCGTCTCCAAAAAACGCCAAACCGCCGCTAAAAAACTAACCGCTGCGGTGGAAACCCAGCTGGCTGAACTCGCTATGGAGCAATGCAAGTTCGCGATTGAACTCGAGGCGAGAGAGCCCACTATCCCGCACCCCCAGGGTATGGAGGTCGTCGAGTTTCGAATTGCCACCAACCCGGGTGCCAAGCCCCAAACACTGGGAAAAATTGCCTCAGGGGGCGAGTTGTCGCGCATCTCGCTGGCCATACAAGTCGTCACGGCAAAGACCATAGCGATCCCCAGCATGGTATTCGACGAAGTGGATGTCGGTATCGGCGGCGCGGTGGCAGAAGTCGTCGGTAAACTATTGCGCGCTCTGGGCGAGCGCAGCCAGGTACTCTGCGTTACGCACCTGGCGCAGGTGGCGGCACAGGGTAACCATCACCTGGTTGTCACAAAAACGACAGAGAACAACGGCGCATCGGCGAAACTCTCCCGGGTCGAGGAATCACAGAAGGTAGAGGAAATTGCCCGCATGTTGGGCGGCGTCAAGATAACAGACCAGTCCCGTGCCCACGCCGAGGAAATGCTGAGCTCGGTCTAGCGACTGGGAAATGGCCGTCAGCCGCGCTTACTTTCTATCCATCGATCGATCTTGCTACCGAGCACATCCATCGGCAGCGCACCATCGATAAGCACCTCTCTGTGAAACGCCTTCAAATCAAAGTTATCACCTAGAACCGCCTCAGCCCGCTGTCGCATCTGACGGATCTCGCGTTGCCCGATTTTATAAGACAGCGCCTGCCCTGGGCGGGAGATATACCTCTCGACCTCTGACTCGATCTTGGTCCCGGCCATCGATGAATTGGTGCTCATGTATTCGATAGCTTGATTGCGAGTCCAACCGTAATAGTGGATGCCGGTGTCGACCACCAGACGCATAGCGCGGAACAGCTGCGCATCGAGAGCGCCGTAGTACATATAAGGATCTGTGAACAGCCCAAGCTCCTTTCCAGTGGTTTCGACGTACAGAGCCCACCCTTCAGAGTATGCGGTGTAGCCCCCGAAGCGCCGAAACGCTGGCAAGCCCTGCAGCTCGCGTTGAATAGACCCCGCAAAGTGATGGCCAGGCTCGGCCTCGTGCAGATAAAGCGTTTCGACGCGATATTTTGGTGCAGCCTTCAGATCGTAGGTATTGATATAAAACACGCCGGGCTTGGAACCATCGGGCGACGCGCGACGGTAGGACGCTCCGCTGGCGGTGCGATTGCGAAAGCTCTCGACCGGCCGTATCTCAAAACCGGCTTTGGGGAAAATATCGAAAGCTTTAGGCAACAGCTTGCCAACTTCTTCGCGCTTCGCTTCATATGCTGCAAATAGCTCAGCTTCGCTGTCGAAATAGAATTGCTCGTCCGCTTGTAAGAAACTGAAAAATTCATGGAGGCCACCATCAAAACCAACTTTGGTCATCACTTGCTGCATCTGGTTATGCAGCCGCTTAACTTCGGATAGCCCGAACTGATGAATTTCCTCCACTGTGAGGTCCGTGGTCGTGTGGCGTTTCACGTGGTAGTTATACCAGGCCTTGCCATCGGGGAGGTCCAGCATGCCGACCGTTTCGCGACATTTAGGCTGATACTCATCGCGTAGGTAATCCCGCATCCGCTTGTAGGCAGGCATAACCGACTCACTCAACAACTCGCGATACTCCAGGGTGAGCCGCTCGCGCTCGGGCTGAGAGATAGAGTCTGGCATGTCGGTGATCGACTTCCAGAGTGGACTATCCTCAACGTTTTCCACCACAAAACCATCGTACTGATCTACCACCTTCTTCATAATGATGGTCGGTTGGCTATAGCCCCTGTCGATCCCGAGCTTCATATTGGCGATCTGGGTATCGGTCGATATCACGAGGCGTCCAAGACGGTTGAACCAATCCTCGTAGTGCTGGACTGTGCTGAAGGGTTGATAGGAACTGCCCGACCCCAGCCGCATAAATCGGTTGTGGTCGTTATACTGGTCGACAGGCATGAGCCAGTCGGGAAAACGGAAACTGTCGAGGTACTGCTGCTGGCTACGCACAAAAATATCGTAGCTGAGCAAGTCTTGCCCCGACAGCTCATCCCGGTTGATATTACCGATCTCTGCCAAGTGGCGTGTGGTACGTGATTTATCCTCGGTGCGGAATTCAGCACTATCGTAATTGGGATACTGGTCGTTGTAACGCAAGTCACCCAGCGACGTAGCCATCGTGGGATAAACCTGAAGATTCTCCTCCCAGTAGCTCGCAAAAAATTCGGACAGCCGACTGCTGCCAGCCGCAAGAGTGGACACCGCCTCTGGGCTGAGTTGAGTGCTGTTGCATGCAACCAGCAGCGCAACCAGCAGATATGTTTTGAGCGAACGCATGATCAACCTCGACTAATTAAGGTCGTGATCGTAGCACGGTCTATTTTGTGGTTTTCAAAAAAGAGATGGAACGAGTGTGGAAGACGCCCAGCGGGGCTATTCCTTTTTTTTGACGTACAGAACCAGCGAGTGATCCACCAATTCGTAACCTTTTTCCTCGGCTAACTCGTGCTGACGTTTCTCAATGATGGGGTCAACAAACTCGATAACATCACCGGTTTCCATACAAACCATATGATCGTGATGTTCGCCCGTGGCCAGCTCAAATACGGAGTGGCCGGTCTCAAAGTGATGGCGCACCACCATACCCGCCGTCTCAAATTGCGTAAGCACCCGGTAAACCGTGGCCAGACCCACGTCCTCATCGGCCTCTAAAAGCGCTTTGTATACGTCTTCCGCGCTCATATGTTGCGCGGAGGTATCGCTGTTTTCGAGTATTTGCAGGATTTTGACGCGGGGCAGCGTGACTTTGAGCCCCGCCTTGCGTAATTCCTGCTTGCCAAGCGACATGTAAAAAGGTTCCCGTGGTAGTTTCAGCAGCGCGAATAATTGGGGTATGATGCCACCGCTGAGAATGAAGTGGAAGCTAAACCCCTATGAAAACGCTGTTACTGTGTTGCGCACTAAGCCTGATTACCGGCTGTGGCTACGTGTCATTTTTCCCCGGTGTCTACCGCATAGATGTCGAGCAGGGTAATTTGATCAATCAGGAGATGGTTGACCAACTAAAGCCAGGCATGACCACTCGCCAGGTACAGTTCATCCTCGGCACACCCCTGCTCAAAGACAGTTTCAACCAGAACCGCTGGGACTACCGCTATACCATCAAAAACGGCACCGATATTCGCGACCAACGGCGACTGACGGTGTTCTTCGAAAATGAAATGCTGACTCACTTTTCCAGCAACTATAAGCCTGGAGCTGGCGAGAGCTAAACACGCTGTGAATACAGTTAAGGTATTACGCACGCCGGTCTCTATCCAGTAAGGCCTTCTAGGACACGCCGTGCCGAAGCTCCGACAGGCTTTATCCGTTAGAAGCCTTTGCAGCCTTGGTCTTGGCGGCCCGCTCCTTGCGATTTTCTTTGGGGTCGATAAGCAGAGGTCTGTATATCTCGACGCGCTCACCGGCCTTCATAATATAGTGTGAGGGTTTAACCGCCTTACCAAAAATGCCCATCTTAGACCCGTCGATATCGATCTCTGGAAAGGTCTTGGTAATCCCCGACTGTTGTGCAGCTTCCAGCGCCGTGGTGCCCTCGGCGACCTCCAGCGCGATAATTTGTTGCTTGTCGGGTAACGCGTAGGCGACCTCTACAGTAATCATTTTGTGCTCGCTCATAGTGATTACTCCAATACCAGTCTGGCTCGTCTACTCACGGCATCGACTAAATTCCCCGCGACTGAATCGAACAATCTGGCGGCGGCAACGCCCAAGATGCGATTGGAGACGGTGAAATCCATATCGAGGCTCACCTTGCACGCAGTGTCACCGAGCTCCTGAAAAGTCCAGCGGCCACTGAAATCCTCGAAAGGTCCATCGAGAAGCTCCATCGTGATACTACTGAATTCTACCAGGTGGTTTCGCGTCGTAAAACTGCCTTTGATAGCCCCTCGGGCCAGATCGAGCCTTGCCTCAATGACATGGGTATCACGGCGCAGAATGCGGGAGTTCACGCAGCCATCCATAAACTGAGGGTAAGCCTCTATATCATTGACCAAGGCATACACAGTGGGCGCGGCGTTTGGAAATAAAGCGTTGCGATGAATGCTTGTCATAGATTTCGGATTCAGAGTATTCCAATAATAGTGGCTACCAAAATAGCCAGAATTGCGGTGGGGACCAGCCAGCGCAGCGACCACCGCCAGAAAGTAAATATCTGTTCATCCTCGCGATACAGCTCAACGCGAATGACCTCGCGGCGCATCACCCATCCAACAAAAATGGCGATTAACAAAGCGGTCAGCGGCAGCAGGATATCGGCGCTCAGCCGCTCAATCAACTGAAAAAAGGTCATACCGCTGCCAGCGATACCATCCGACCAATGATTAAAGGACAGTATCGAGCCCACCCCCAACACCCAAATCAGCGGCGTCAGCAGCAGGACTGCATAGAGTCGACGCAGCTTGAATCGTTGCACGAGGTACGAAACACCCACTTCGGCCAGGCATACCGCAGTTCCCAACGTAGCCAGCCCAACCAGCACAAAAAACAGGGAGCCAAAAAATTCGCCCTCGTGCATATTGCCGAAGGCATAGGGCAAGCTGATAAACATCAAGCCCGGCCCGACGGCGGGCTGCATATTGCTGCCGAATACAATGGGGAAAATTGCGAGACCTGCCGCCAGTGCAAATATAGTATCCAGCAGCGCCACAGCGGTCACCGTGCGCACAATCGGGATGCGCTCAGGAGCGTATGCCCCAAACATCATACCGGCGCCAACGCCGACGCTTAAGGTGAAAAATGCATGGCCCAAAGCCGCCAACACGGAATAGGCCGAAAAATGCCACGGATCGTATCCAAACAGAAAACTCTGGGCAGCCTCGACGTCACCGTGTTCCAGACTAAAGTCAATCAGCACCAGCAGTAGCGCCACCAGGCAGGGAAACAATAACCAAAAAAGCATGCCCAGGCCGACTCGCACACCCAGGGTTACGATAAACATCACCGCGCCAAGGAACAGCGACTGCCAAAACACCATTTCGACCGGGTCACTTAAGAATGTAGTGAACTCCGCTGCCACTTGAGCTGCGCTGGCCCCGGCAAACATGCCCGACTGCATTTTGCCAAAGTAGGCCAGACTCCAACCGGCCACCACCGCATAGTAAGACAGTATCAATACAGCGGTGAGCGTGGCCATCCAGCCCAATAGTCGCCAGGCCGGATTAGCCTCGGCTCGCTCCACTGCCCAGTTCATCGAAATAATTGGGCTGCTGCGACCGTGACTACCAATAACGATCTCCGCCACCAGTACCGGCACCGCAACCAACAGCAGAGCCAACAAATAGCTGAGTACAAACGGCGCACCGCCGTGCTCGGCCGCCAAATAGGAAAAACGCCACAGATTACCCAGCCCGATTGCCGAGGCAATCATCGCCAGAATAAACGTCGACCGAAAGTTCCAAACGCCCAGCGCGGAGCGCACCCCAATGCTCAAAGCACTGCGCTCAGACAAGGTGTAGACGAGATACCGAGGGGGCCAATTTTCATGCGCTTACTCTGCACCAGTGGAACCGCCCTGAAAAGGGGAATGTTTACCTTTTCCCGCAGCGCGGTCTGCGTATAATGCGCGCCATGGCCAAGAAGAAGCCGCAACAGCGCAGCAACACCATCGCCCAAAACAAACGGGCCCGACACGACTACCATCTCACGGATAAGTTCGAGGCGGGAGTTATGCTCGAGGGTTGGGAAGTAAAAAGCCTGCGCGCCGGTAAAGCCGAGATTGTCGATACCTATGTTTTGATCAAGGGTGGCGAGGCTTTCCTGCTGGGCTCCCAGATAACCCCGCTGCCGACAGCCTCTACCCATATCGACCCCGATTCAACCCGGACCCGCAAGCTGCTCCTAAACAAACGTGAACTGGCAAGGATTCACTCGGCTACCGAGGCCAAGGGCATGACCTGTGTGTGCACCTCCCTGTACTGGAAGAAGCATCTGGTCAAAGCTGAGCTGTCCCTGGCTACCGGCAAACAGCAGCACGACAAGCGTGACGTTGAACGCGACCGCGACTGGAATCGCCAAAAACAGCGGGTGGTTCGAGATAACACCAAGCAGTAAACTCTCATCGATCATCAGGCCAATCAAGGACTGATCGGTGTACCTACAAACGTCAAGTAACTCTTTGTTCTTAGCCACCACAGGCTAAGTCAAACAAACTCTAAAGGATCTGTTGCTATCGTGGTCAGAGGCGCCCAATATTAATAACAGGCGCAACAAAGCGCCTACTAACCCTACATCAACGAGGGTCTGGGAGGGGTTAATACCCCCTCCCCGTTAAGTTTTCGGCTGCTGCTGGGTAATGCAGTGAATCCCACCCCCACCCTCTGCAATCTGACAAATATTAACCATCGAAATTTGCCGATCTGGAAACACATCCTGCAGGCATTCACGCACCTCGTCATCCGTCGCAATACCGTAACTCGGCGCAATTATACCGCCATTGGCAAAGTATAGGTTCACATAGGAACGGCAGAATTTGTCGCCCATGGCGTCCACGTCTCTGGCCTCGGGCAGGTTGATCAATTCAAATTGACGGCCTCGGGCGTCTGTACTTTGCTCCAGACAGGCACGCAGTTTTTCATAGTAGGGGCGGCGCGGGTCTGCCGGGTCAGCGCTCGATTCCACCAACACCACACCCGGCCTTACAAAGGTGGCTATGCCGTCGACGTGACCATCGGTTTCATCATCTTCGGGATCTCCCGGCAGCCAGATGACTTTCTCCACCCCTAAAGTCCGCATCAACTCAGCTTCGATATCATCCTGGCTCCAGTCTGGATTGCGATTGATGTGCGGGAAACAGGTGTCGGTGGTAAGCAACGTCCCCTCGCCATCAACACACAGACTGCCACCCTCGGCGATCAGTGGAGAGTCGATGCGACGAACGCTGGCTTGCTCCAGTATGCGCTGTGCCATCAAGGCATCTTGATCATAGGGCGAGTACTTTTCTCCCCAGGCGTTAAATCCATAGGTAACCCCGGCGATGCCACCCTTGCCGTCCACCACAAAATTAGGGCCACTGTCCCGCGTCCAAGAGTCGTCTATCGGCATCTCCAACAGGTCGACATCCACTCCCAGACAGTCGCGAGCGTTTTGCATTAAATGCGCAGGCGCTACCATGGTCACTGGCTCGAACTCGCGAATCGCGTGGGCAACGGCCGCGTAATTTCGCTGGATAGCGCCGTCATCGGCCCACATTCCCTTCCTGCAGGGCCAGGCCATCCAGCAGCGCTCGTGCAGATCCCACTCGGCGGGCATATAAAACTGATCGGTCATGGTCTATCCTCGGTATAAGCAAACTTGATAGCTAGTTGAGTGGTTACAGCATAAATCGCCGTAGGAAAGGGCTCAAATGAAAGTTATTACTGTTATGTATGAGAAAAATCTATGAGTAGTCGATACGGACGCATCCCATCGACCCGCGCGCTGATCTGCTTTGAAAGCGCCGCAAGGCTGCGTAGCTTCTCCCGTGCGGCAGAAGAGCTGTACATGACCCAGTCGGCCGTCAGTCACCAGATAAGAAGCCTCGAAGACCAAATGCACCAGCCCCTGTTCCGGCGTTTAGGGCGCACCGTCGAGCTGACCGACGCCGGTGTCGACCTGCTGGAAACCACCGACCGAACTCTGACCACACTGAGCAGCGGCATCCGGCGCCTGGATTTTTACACGAAGCCAGGCTCAGTCGTTTTCAGCTGTTCTCACGCCTGGGCGCGACATTGGCTATTGCACCGACTTCCCCTCTTAAAAGCCGAACACCCCGAGCTGGAGCCCTGGATCCACACCACCGATGCAGCCTTCGACTTTGAACACTCAGAGGCCGACTGCGCGGTATGGTATGGCGACGGCAGCTGGCCGAACCTGACGGTAGAGCACCTATTCGATGAAAAAATCAGTCCGGTTTGCACCCCGGAATACGCAGCCAAAATAGGCGGACTGACAAAACCGCAACAGTTACAGCAGGCAGAACTATTACACGACGAGCGCTGGGACGGCTGGAGCGCGTGGTTCAGTGCCGCTGCTCTGGACGCCAGTGCACCGGTTGCCGGTATGAATTTTAGCGACCCCGGCATCATGCTGGATAGCGCTCTCGCCGGTAACGGCGTAGCGCTGGCAAGCTTAACACTCGCCAGCGAAGCACTGGAGAAGGGTCACTTGGTGCAACCCTTCGACCTGACGCTGGACACAGGGATGGCCTGGTATCTCGTCGCCGAACCACGCCGGATCAACCGACCGGCAGAACAGGCGTTCTGGCAATGGATGCTCACTCAGACCGGGAAAGCACCGTCGTAACCAGAACCATGAGCAATTTCGATCAATAGGCCCAAAACTATGCGTTTGATTGATACTAAGCCCCGGCTGTAGATTGAACACTTCGAACCGAAGCAATCACACAGGACCCGATATGAATAAAGTGACAGTAGCGGCGACCCAAATGAGCTGTACCTGGGACATCGCAGACAACATCGCGCGGGCCAGCGCCCTGGTAAGGGAGGCGGCACAACAAGGCGCCCAGATTATTCAGCTTCAGGAGCTGTTCGAAACACCCTACTTTTGCATCGAGCAAAATACCGATCACCTCAGCCTTGCCAGCTCCCGCCGCGACAGTGCAGTGATCAAACATATGCAGGCACTCGCGGCAGAACTGGAAGTTGTGTTGCCGATAAGCTGGTACGAGCGCGAAGGCCAATGCTATTTCAATTCCATTGCCGTCATCGATGCCGATGGCAGCGTGCTGGGTGTATATCGCAAGTCACACATTCCCAACACCATTGGCTATCAAGAAAAAACCTATTTCACACCGGGCGATACCGGCTTCAAAGTATGGCAAACACGCTATGCCAAAATTGGCGTGGGCATATGTTGGGATCAGTGGTTTCCGGAGGCTGCGCGCTGCATGGTACTAGCAGGCGCTGACTTACTGTTTTATCCCACCGCCATCGGTTCGGAGCCGGGTGAGCCGGGCATCGATTCGCGTGAGCACTGGCGCCGGGTTATGCAGGGCCATGGAGCAGCTAACGTGGTGCCCGTGATTACATCCAATCGCATCGGTCACGAAATCGCTTCCACTGACAGCAACCTCAACATGGATTTTTACGGCAATTCATTTATCAGTGATTACGAAGGCGCCATCGTCGAACAGGCTGACGATAAAACGCCGGGCGTGCTGTTGCACAGCTTCGACCTGGAAGAGATTCGTCAATACCGCCACAGTTGGGGTTTATTTCGCGACCGCCGACCCGAGTTGTATGGCGACCTGCTGACCCACACGCCGGCCGTATAGCCGCCGATGGGTGAAAATTACCCAAGAAAGCACGCGGACATTCCGAGCCCAAGAGGTGTACAATGCGCGTTCTTTGGGGGCGATTTGGATTCGACGACAGTTGCAAACCCTGAGGTGCATGCGGTGAGGACAGCCAATCACCTAAATCCAAAGCTGTAAACTATTAGTTGCCAACGACGACAACTACGCCCTAGCAGCTTAAACCCTGCTAGCGATCGCTACCGGATGCTTGTAAACGGGAAACGATCGTCATATAGAACAAGCTCGCAGCGCGGTGTGTCTGAAGCCAAACTGCTAAAAACTTTATTCGGGCTCGCTTGCTACGTCCTGCCCGTTGGGCTGTAGCCGGTTAAATTAATTAACGGAAACTAAGCATGTAGAGCCGAAGGCAGAGTACTGGCGGACGCGGGTTCAATTCCCGCCGCCTCCACCATATTTTAGAAATAAGTGTTGTATTTCAATATGTTACAAAGGCGTGGGAGCCAATTGTTGGAGCCCATACATTGGCTCTACCCAATTAACGGGGGATGGGCATCCATACGTACCCGATTGATGATACCGTCCCACCCGCAGTGGGTCAGCACCCTCAACCGATAATTCTCAAAGTTCCTGAAACCATACGCTCGCCGAGAGATCATTTCCATCTTGTTGTGGAAGCCCTCGGTGATGCCATTCGTTTTACTAAACCGCCACATC
>JBLHKV010000100.1:0-12410 GCA_047618115.1 Halieaceae bacterium
GGTGGATAACGCCGCGCGCATACGGGCCGATTACGAGGTACGCATCAGCGAACTCGAGGATCGTCTGTCGGACACCGACGAAAGCGTTAATCAAACCGGCGTTGCAATGCAGGTCAAGATCAAGGAACTCTACTCCGAGGTCGACAAACTCTGGGCATCCGCCTGGCGTCGAAATAAAGCCAAGATTGAAGCTAACGAAAAAGGCATCGCTGCGAATGCCGGTCAGGTCAAGAATCAGAATACAAGTGTTGCGGAGATTCGTTCAGATTCAAAAGCGCAGGGCACCCAGATAGATAAATTTAGTTCAATGCTGGCGCCGCTCAGGCGCATGCTGGATGCTGCACCCGGCGAGCGTGCACAGATAGAAACCCTTGCAGATCGACTCCATAAACTGGACCGGGACTTTAGCCTGGTGCAAAAGCGGGTCGGCATCAGTGAGGAAGATATTGAAGCGATTAACGGATTCCGTAGGCAGGTCTGGGCCAAGCTTGCCGACATAGAACGGCTATTACCCAGTTTGCAGGGCCAACCCTGAGGAATTTCTTATGACGGTGATCCGCCAGGATGACTTTATTGCCAGTGTCGAAGATGCGCTACAATTTATCTCTTACTACCACCCTCTAGACTTTATCCAAGCCGTCCATGAAGCCTACCTGAAAGAGCAAAACCCCGCGGCCAAAGATGCTATGGCTCAGATTTTGATCAACTCGCGCATGTGTGCCGAGGGCAAAAGGCCCATCTGCCAGGACACGGGGATTGTTACCGTATTCCTGAAAATTGGTATGAATGTGCAGTGGGATGCGGAGCTGTCGGTGAGCGATATGGTGAATGAAGGCGTGCGTCGGGCCTATCTGAACCCCGATAACGTCTTGCGGGCTTCAATTCTTGCTGACCCAGCCGGTACCAGAACCAACACCGGAGACAACACGCCCGCGGTGATCCACATGGAGGTCGTCAAGGGCGATACTGTGGATGTGCAGGTTGCCGCCAAGGGGGGAGGTTCGGAAAACAAGTCGAAGCTGGTGATGCTTAACCCGTCCGACAGTATTGTCGATTGGGTAGTGAAGACCGTGCCGACCATGGGCGCTGGGTGGTGTCCCCCGGGCATGCTCGGTATTGGTATCGGCGGTACCGCAGAGAAGGCCGCGGTGTTGGCCAAAGAATCGTTGATGGACCCGATAGATATCCACGAACTGCGCGAGCGCGGCGCGACTAATCGAGTTGAAGAGCTGCGTCTGGAGATTATGGATGCGGTAAACAACCTGGGTATTGGCGCGCAGGGTCTCGGTGGCCTTACTACCGTGGTGGACGTTAAAATTAAGGATTTCCCCACGCACGCGGCCTCGCTTCCGGTGGCGATGATTCCCAACTGTGCAGCGACCCGACACGCCCACTTTGTCCTCGATGGCAGCGGGCCTACATTTCAAACGCCTCCGGATCTGGACGCCTGGCCGAAAATTTCCCGGGAGACCGGCGATGACGTTCGGCGGGTCAATCTCGACACTGTTACCCGCGAGGAGATAGCCACCTGGCAACCTGGCGATACGGTATTGCTGTCCGGCAAGATGCTCACCGGTCGCGATGCCGCCCATAAGAAAATGAAAGAGCTTATCGAAAGCGGAGAAGGTCTACCCGAGGGTGTCGATCTCAGAGACCGGTTTATCTATTACGTGGGTCCGGTAAATCCCGTTCGGGACGAAGTTGTGGGTCCGGCGGGTCCAACTACGGCAACGCGCATGGATAAATTTACCGACTTCATTCTCGAGGAAACCGGGTTGATGGGCATGATCGGAAAGGCCGAACGTGGACCGCTGGCGCTGGACGCGATCCGCAAGCACCGGGCGGTTTATCTTATGGCTGTCGGTGGCGCTGCTTATTTGGTGTCCAAGGCCATTGTCGGGTCGAGGGTAGTAGCCTTCCCGGAGATGGGTATGGAGGCAATATACGAATTTGAGGTTAAGGACATGCCGGTAACCGTAGCAGTAGATGTCCGCGGAGAATCGGTCCACAATATTGGTCCGGCCATCTGGAAGGCCAAAATAGCAGAGCGCTCTGTGACTGAACAGGTGATAGAAGTCTCCTGACGTTTTACCACAAATCGAGGCATACAGTATGAAAGGGACATTCTACTGGCACGATTACGAAACCTTTGGTGTCGATCCAATGCGCGACCGACCTGTGCAATTCGCCGGACTACGCACCGACGCTGATCTGAATATTATCTCGGACCCACTTGTTATCTACGCGCGACCAGCAACCGATGTGCTGCCGCAGCCTGGAGCTTGCCTGGTGACGGGAATTACCCCACAAATCGCCCTGGAAAAGGGCGTTCCCGAGGCGGAATTTATCCGTCAGATTCACGCGGAACTGGCGCAGCCGGGTACCTGTGGTGTCGGCTATAACACCATCCGCTTTGACGATGAGGTGGGCCGGCACACGCTTTATCGAAATTTCTACGACGCCTACGCTCGCGAGTATCAAAACGGTAATTCACGTTGGGATATCATCGACATGCTGCGCGCAGCTTTTGCATTGCGTCCCGAGGGAATCAATTGGCCGCTGCGCGACGATGGTCTACCGAGCTTTAAATTGGAGCATTTGACGGCGGCCAACGGGATTGGCCACACCGCCGCTCACGACGCATTGGCCGATGTTCACGCGACCATCGCCATTGCCAAACTGGTGAAGACGGCGCAGCCGCGCCTGTTTGATTACCTGCTCGAAAATCGCAGTAAAAGACAGCTGGAGGCGTTGCTCGACATTCAACAGATGAAACCTGTATTGCATGTATCGGGTAAGTTTTCTGCGGCGCGACACTGTATTGCGCTGGTCGTACCGCTGGCGCGTCACCCCGTTAATAAGAACGAGATTATCTGCTATGACCTTAGCGCGGATCCTGGACCTCTGCTCGAACTGGATGTCGAAGCTCTGCGCGAGCGTTTGTTCACGCCCGCGCGTGACTTGCCTGAGGGCGTCGATAGACTGGCACTGAAGTCGATACGCCTTAATCGCTGTCCGGTGCTGGTCACGGCGCGCATGTTAGACCAGGCAACCGCTACGCGGCTGGAGATTGATGTAGCCTCATGCCGCGCGGTCAGGGCAAGACTGCAGGCGGCTTCAGGGCTGTCGAATAAGATTAGTCAGCTGTACAGCGAACGGGAATTTGCACCAATCAGCAACCCCGACCACATGCTTTATTCGGGCGGCTTTTTCAGTGATGGCGACCGGGCGGCGATGACGGCCGTGCGCGAAGCTGTGCCGGAGGAGCTACTCGATTCAAGCTTTCAGTTTACCGATGAGCGATTGCCAGAGCTGTTGCTCAGATACAAGGCGCGCAACTATCCCGGCACATTGACCGCAGAGGAAGCTTCACTTTGGGAAGAGTATCGTTTTCAGTATCTCACCGATCCCGAGCAGGGCGCCAGTATTTGCCTGGAGGCTTATTTGGCGGAGATAGAAAGCAAACTGGCAGAACCGGAGCTCCCGGAGCGGGATCGCCAGCTGTTAAATGATTTGCTCGACTACAGCGATTTGTTATTGGGTTGAGTTCGTCGCCACGGTAGGCGAGGGTGGTGGTGCTCCTGTATAGTTGCCAGCACAGCAAGCAGGGGGGTTAGCATGAAATTTGCCGGTGGACATATACTCTCGATAAATCAGTTTGAAAGGGCTGATATTGAACGGGTGTTCGCTGTCGCCGACCGCATGCAACCCTATGCGCACCGCCGCAAAGCCACCCGCGTACTCGAGGGTGCCATTCTCGGTAATATGTTTTTTGAGCCCTCGACGCGAACCCGCGTCAGCTTTGGTTCTGCGTTTAATTTATTGGGTGGAGACGTTCGCGAAACAACGGGTATCGAGCAGTCGGCTCTCGCCAAGGGTGAATCACTGTTCGATACCGCCAGGGTCTTAAGTGGTTACAGCGACGTAATTGTTATGCGCCACCCCAGCCCCGGATCGGTCGCTGAGTTTGCAGCTGCCAGCCGCGTGCCGGTACTGAACGGCGGCGATGGCTCCAATGAACACCCAACTCAGGCCTTACTCGACCTCTACACCATCAAGAAAGAGGTGGAGGGAAGGGCGCGACAGCTCGACGGTTTGCGGATTGCCATGATTGGGGATCTCAAGCACGGCCGCACCGTGCACTCGTTGTGCAAATTACTGACGCTGTTCAACAAATTGCACGTATCGTTGATATCCCCCAGGGAGCTGGCCATGCCCGGCGACATTGTCGATCAAATGCGCAGCGCTGGGCATACCGTGCTGGAGTCCGAGCAGCTCGAGGAGAGCATTGCCCACGTCGATATTGCCTACTCCACACGCATTCAGGAAGAGCGCTTTGGAACCCAGGAAGAGGCCGATTTATACAGGGGGCGATTCCGCCTGAATCAAAGTATATATACCAGCTCATGTGAGCCGAATACGGTGATTATGCACCCCCTGCCTCGCGACTCCAGAGCCAGCGCGAATGAGCTGGACGCCGACCTGAATGACAACCCCAATCTCGCCATTTTCCGCCAGACCGACAACGGTGTGTTGGTGAGAATGGCCTTGTTTGCGCTGATTCTCGATGTTGTCGATCTGGTCGACGAGAGCGCCAGCGATGTGCGGTGGTACACTGGCAGTCGCTTTTAGCGACCTGCCCGACACACGATGAATCCAGAATCCGAACCAGCAGAGCAACACAGCTCGGGTTTTAAGTTGTTAAGGTCTGCCTTTACCGTGGGCGGCATGACGATGTTGTCCCGGGTACTGGGTCTTGTTCGCGATGTTACTGTCGCGGTCTTCGTCGGCGCGAGCGCCAATGCCGACGCTTTTTTCATAGCGTTCAAGGTGCCGCAATTTTTACGCCGGCTATTTGCCGAGGGCGCTTTCTCACAGGCTTTTGTGCCGGTGCTGGCAGAGTATCGGGAGTCGGGGACCCGCGAGGCCATGCAGTTGCTCATCAACCGCGTCGCCGGGGTACTGGGTGGCACACTGTTGCTGGTAACGGGGCTAATGGTAGTGGGCGCTCCGGTACTGACGGCGGTTTTTGCACCGGGCTTTATCGATAGCCCGGCCAAGTATCAACTCACCAGCGAGTTGATTCGCATTACCTTCCCGTATCTATTCCTTATTTCCATGACCGGTTTTTGTGGGGCAATACTCAATAGTTTTGGCCGCTTTGCCGTTCCCGCCTTCACCCCGGTGTGGCTGAATATTAGCCTGATAGTCGGTGCGGTCTGGATATCACCGCAGTTGGACGAGCCGGTTTTTGCCCTGGCCTGGGCTGTCTTGTTTGCCGGCCTTATACAACTGTGTTTTCAATTGCCTTTTCTGGGTCGGCTGGGGCTGATGCCGCGCCCCGAGTGGCGGCCGGATGATCCGGGAGTGCGCCAGATAATGACGCTTATGGTGCCGGCATTGTTTGGCGTCTCGGTGAGTCAAATCAATCTGCTGCTCGATACCGTGATAGCAAGCTTTTTGCCGACCGGTAGCGTTTCATGGCTGTACTATTCAGATCGGCTGACCGAACTGCCGTTGGGTGTATTCGGCATTGCCATTGCCACCGTGGTTTTACCGAGTCTGTCGCGTTTGCAGGCGGGAGATGATCCTGAAAAATTTGCGAAAACCCTGGATTGGGCGCTGCGCTCAGTATTAATAGTTGCGCTACCTGCCACCGCGGCGCTGCTGATTCTGGCCCGGCCCATTCTACTGACCTTGTTTCAGTACGGTGCGCTGACGGTGACTGATATTCAGATGGTGGCGCTGGCCCTGTGCGCCTACAGCGTCGGTTTAACCGCTTTTATGTTGATCAAAGTGCTGGCCCCGGGTTATTACGCCCGCAAGGATATGCGTACCCCGGTGGAGATAGGTATTGTTGCCATGGTCTCCAATATGGTGATGAACCTCATTTTGGTTATCCCCCTTTACTACTACTGGAATATCGGTCACGTCGGTTTGGCACTGGCCACCAGTTTGTCTGCGTGGCTAAACGCAGGGTTATTGTTCAGAGGTTTGCGAAAGCAGGGTGTTTTCTATTTCCAGCCGGGCTGGTGGACGCTGGTGCTGCGCCTGCTGTTGGCTACATTGGCGATGTCCAGCCTGCTTTTGCTGATGCGCCCGGGTATTGAACTCTGGTTGGATTGGGGGTGGCAGCAGCGGGTCGCTCAACTGGCGCTGTTGGTTGTGGCTGGTGTTGGCAGCTATCTGGCTGTATTGGCGGCCTGTGGTGTGAAGATTAGGGATTTTCATTGATATGCTGGAACAGCTGACTCCGTTATAATTAGCGGTTTTCAGCACGAGACTGACCCGGACATGGAGCTGATTCGCGGCCTGCACAATCTGCGTCCCAGACATCGCGGCTGCGTTGCGACCATCGGAGCCTTCGATGGAGTGCATCACGGTCACCGCGCGGTCATTGCGCACCTGTTGGAAAAGTCCCAAGAACTCGGGTTGCCGTCTACCGTGGTTGTGTTTGAACCGCTGCCGCGCGAGTATTTTGCGCCGCTAGAGGCCCCGGCCAGATTGATGAGCTTTCGCGAGAAGTTTCGGGCGCTTAAAGAGTTGGGTGTCGATCAGCTGCTACGGATCAAATTTAACGAATCGCTGCGTACCATGGCTGCCGATAGCTTTATCGAAGAGGTCCTGGTGGATGGCCTTGGGGTTCGCTATATCGTGGTTGGCGACGACCTGCGTTTTGGTCACGACCGGGAGGGCGACTTCAACCTCATTCGCGAATACAGCAGTCGATTTGGTTACCAGGTAATGCATACCGACACTCTTGGCGTCGATGGTGAGCGGGTCAGTAGCACGCGGATTCGCGAATTGCTGTGCGACGCAGACTTTGCCGGGGCCGAGGAATTGCTGGGCAAGCCCTACTCCATCAGTGGCAAGGTGGTTTACGGTCAGCAGTACGGGCGCAGAATTGGAGTGCCAACGGCCAATTTAGAATTACACCGCTATCGTTCCGCCCTGAACGGTGTTTATGCGGTTGAGGTATTGGGTCTGGGCGGAGTAGCCATTCCGGGGGTTGCCAACGTAGGCACCCGTCCCACGGTGGGCGACAGGATTAAGGCGATATTAGAGGTGCACATGCTGGATTTTGATCGCGACATTTATGGGAAATCCATAGAGGTCGTGTTCCGGCATAAAATCAGGGACGAGAGAAAATTTGATTCTTTCGATGAACTTAAACAAAACATAGCAAGGGATGTTGAAACCGGACGCCGCTTTTTCGGACTGCCCCACCGGGCCGCTGAATCTGAGGCACTCCAGTCAGACCAGTCATGAGTGATTATAAAGATACGCTAAACCTGCCCAGTACCGACTTTCCCATGAAAGCTAATCTGGCTCAGCGCGAACCCCAACGACTCGCACAGTGGCAGCGCGATGGTTTGTACGAGAAGATCAGGGAGGCATCCGCCGGCAAGCCTAAATTCATTCTTCACGACGGCCCTCCCTACGCCAACGGTGATCTGCACTGCGGTCACGCTGTCAATAAGATCCTCAAGGACTTTATTATCAAGTCCAAGACTCTCGGTGGTTTCGATGCGCCCTATATACCTGGTTGGGACTGTCACGGTCTGCCCATCGAGCTCAATGTAGAGAAGAAAGTTGGCAAGCCTGGAGTCAAGATTAGCGCGGCTGAGTTTCGTACCAAGTGTCGCGAGTATGCCAGTCGGCAGGTAGATGCACAGCGCGATGATTTCCAGCGCATGGGTGTGCTGGGAGACTGGTATCGACCCTACCTGACTATGGACTTCAACACCGAGGCGCATATTATCCGCAGTCTGGGTCGAATAGCTGCCAATGGGCACTTACAAAAAGGCGCCAAGCCGGTGCACTGGTGCATGGACTGTGGCTCTGCACTCGCTGAGGCCGAGGTCGAGTATCAGGACAAGACTTCACTTGCTATAGACGTCGCCTTTGCGGCGGTAAACCCCGCTGCGATCCTGGCTGCCTGTGGTGTTGAAGTTACTAATCTTGATGTCGCTGTTCCCATATGGACCACCACGCCCTGGACGCTGCCGGCTAACCTGGCTGTGTGCCTGCACCCCGAGTTGGATTATAGCCTTATCAGCTATAAGGGTGGAGCGATGCTGGTGGCCGAGGCGCTACGCGAAACGGTTGTGGCGCGATGGGCCGGTGAGCAGCTTGAAGTTGAAACACTGGGCTCCTGCCTTGGCGCGGCCCTTGAACACGAGCTCCTGCAACATCCGTTTTACGATCGCCAGGTGCCGCTGATCATGGGTGATCACGTCACCACCGAGGCGGGTACTGGCGCTGTGCATACAGCACCAGGTCATGGCCAGGACGATTTCATCGTCGGTAAACTCAATGGGCTAGAGGTTCTTAATCCCGTCGGCGGCAACGGCGTGTTCTTGCCCGACACGGAACTGTTTGCCGGACAACACGTTTTTAAAGCCAATGAAGTTATCGTCGAGCATCTGCGCGAGTGTGAGGTGCTATTGCACGTCGAGTCCTATCAACATTCCTATCCGCATTGCTGGCGCCACAAGTCCCCGGTTATTTTCAGGGCCACACCTCAATGGTTTATCAGCATGACCCAGGCGGACCTGGCGGAAAACGCCCGGACCGCTATTGGACAGACTCAGTGGATGCCCGATTGGGGGCGGGCGCGTATAGAGTCGATGATCGAAGGTCGGCCAGATTGGTGCGTGTCCCGGCAGCGCACCTGGGGTGTACCTATTCCCTTGTTTGTACACAAGGAAACGATGGAATTACACCCCGAGACCGGGCGTTTGATTGAGACGGTAGCGGAGCTGGTAGAGCAGTCGGGCATAGATGCATGGTTCGACCTTGCGCCTGAGATTTTGCTCGGTGAAGAGGCGGCGCTTTATGACAAGGTGACAGATACGCTGGATGTCTGGTTCGACTCTGGCGTAACACACGCCTCGGTACTCGAGCAGCGGGAGGAGCTTCATTATCCTGCGGATCTGTATCTTGAAGGCTCCGATCAGCACCGTGGCTGGTTCCAGTCCTCGTTGTTGACGGCAGTCGCAATGAACGGGACCGCGCCCTACAAGGCGGTGATGACTCACGGTTTTGTGGTGGATGCCCAGGGTCACAAGATGTCAAAGTCCCTCGGTAATATCATCGCACCGCAAAAAATTATGAATACGATGGGAGCAGATGTCTTGCGCCTGTGGGTGGCGACTACCGATTACCGTAACGAGATGACCGTTAGCGATGAAATCATCAAACGCTCTGGTGACGCATATCGCCGCATCCGCAATACGGCGCGTTTTCTTCTTTCTAACCTCACTGGGTTTGAACCTGCCGAACATGTTGTACCTGTTGAAGATCTGCTGGGTCTGGATCGTTGGGTGTTGGGCCGCGCGGCACAACTTCAGGAAGAGCTCATCGCCGCCTACGATAGCTATCAGTTTCATCAGGTTTATCAAAAGCTGCTTAATTTTTGCGTAGGCGATCTGGGTAGTTTTTACCTCGATATTATCAAAGACCGGCAATACACCACCCAAAGCGACAGCCTCGCGCGGAGATCGGCGCAAACTGCGCTGTATCATCTCGCCGAGGCGCTGGTGCGTTGGATGGCACCGGTTATGAGTTACACCGCCGATGAATTATGGGAACACCTTCCGGGTGCACGCGGAGAGTCGGTATTTTTGGAGCAGTACTACACCGGCTTGCCGCCATCGCCTGAAGCAGGCGAACTCAACGTTGAATTCTGGCAGCAATTAATGGCTGTGCGTCTGGCGGTTAACCGGGAGCTGGAGGTGAAAAGGGGAGAGGGCAAGGTGCGGGCCGCGCTCGATGCCGAAGTTAAACTTTACTGCGATGATGCGCTGGCAGTTTTACTGGCAAAGCTAGGCGATGAATTACGCTTTGCGTTGATAACCTCCCGCGCTGTTGTTTTACCGCTGGAGGAGGCGGGAGCGGCAGCCGTCGACACCGAATTGCCGGGTCTGAAGTTGGAAGTCAGTGCCAGCGAACAGGAGAAATGCGAGCGCTGTTGGCACCGCTGTGAGGATGTCGGCACCGACAGTGAACACGCCGGCCTATGTCAGCGCTGCGTCGTTAACGTCTATGGAGTCGGAGAGGTGCGTCATTTTGTCTAGAATGGGTTGGCAGGTGGCTTACTGGTTTCTTCTCGCGCTGGTAGTACTGCTGCTGGACCAGTACACCAAGGGTTTGGCCAGTGCGCAATTACAATACGGTCAGCCGGTGCAGGTGCTGCCGGTGTTTAATTTGACCTTGCAACACAACGAGGGCGCAGCGTTCAGTTTCCTTAGCGAAGCCGGTGGCTGGCAGCGTTGGTTCTTTACCATTATTGCCAGCGCCGTCAGTGTGGTGCTGGCGGTGTGGTTGACCCGGTTGCAGCGGGGGCAGATATTACTGGCCGCCAGTCTCGCGCTTATTTTAGGTGGAGCGGTGGGCAATCTCTGGGATCGCGTGGCGCTGGGTTACGTCGTCGATTTCATTTCGGTGCATTATGAAGGGCGCTATTTTCCGGCCTTTAATATCGCCGATTCAGGGATTTCAGTCGGAGCTGTACTGATGATATTGGACGCCTTCATTAACGGCGATGGCAAAGAAAAGGGAGAGCAGAAGTGAAGACCGACACGACCGACAATTCTCTGCCCGTGGGCGAAAGTACTCGCGTGTTCCTGAATTTTTCGCTGACCCTGGCCGACGGCGGAGTCGTCGACAGTAATTTTGGCGGTCGGGAGGTCAGCTTTGTGATTGGCGATGGCAGCCTGCTGCCAGCATTTGAACGGTGCTTGTTTGGCCTCTTTGCCGGCGATAGTCATCAGTTTACCCTCACTCCAGAGGAGACTTTTGGCATGCCCAATCCGGTCAATGTGCAGGAGTTGGATCGCGACGACTTTGATGCCGAAATGGATTTAGTGCCCGGCCTGGTTGTCTCCTTTGCCGATGCGGCGGGGGGTGAGTTGCCCGGAGTGATTGCCAGCATTGATGGAGATGTCGTGTCGGTAGATTTTAATCACCCTCTGGCTGGTCGTAGTATCATTTTCGATGTTGAGATTCATCGAATTGAAGCTGCGGAGCTGCACTAACATGTCTGAGATCATACCCGCCATGGATATCATGCTGGCTAACCCACGTGGGTTTTGCGCAGGCGTCGACCGGGCCATCGAAATTGTAAATCGTGCTCTGGATGTTTTTGGCGCGCCCATTTATGTGCGCCATGAGGTGGTACACAATCGTTTCGTTGTCGAAAATCTCAGGGAGCGCGGCGCCGTATTTGTCGATGAATTGCACGAAGTTCCCGACGACAGTATTGTGATCTTCAGTGCCCACGGCGTATCTCAATCGGTGCGAACCGAGGCAGACACGCGAAAACTCAAGGTCTTTGACGCAACATGCCCCCTGGTTACCAAGGTACATATTGAAGTCAGTCGATTCAGTCGTGATGGGCGCGAGTGCGTGTTGATTGGTCACCGTGGCCATCCCGAGGTCGAGGGGACCATGGGGCAGTACGATTATACCCAAGGGGGTGCCATCTACCTGGTCGAAGATGAGCAGCAAGCGTCAGAACTGGAAGTAAAGTCCCCAGATGCATTGTCATTTGTAACGCAGACTACGTTGTCCATGGACGATACTGCACGAGTGATAGATGCACTGCGTGAACGGTTTCCACTGATTACCGGGCCGCGCAAGGACGACATTTGTTACGCCACCCAAAACCGACAGGACGCGGTCAAGAAGTTAACGCAAGAGTGTGATCTCGTTTTGGTAGTGGGTTCCCCAAACAGCTCAAATTCGAATCGCTTGAGTGAGTTGGCTGCGCGCGTAGGGGTGGAGGCCTACCTTATTGATGCTGCTGAAGATATCGACTCTCGCTGGTTGCAGGGCAAAACTCGTGTAGGTGTCACCGCTGGCGCCTCAGCACCTGAAATATTGGTCCAACAGGTGATCAAACGCATTCAGCAAGAGGGCGGGCAATTGCCAGTCGAGATGGCCGGTCGCCCGGAAAATATTATTTTTTCTACGCCGAAAGAACTGAGAGTTCCGGCTGTCGATCGCAGTGATTAGAGAAAGCCCTCGACCGGCTAGTCTTCCATATCGAGCTTTTTGAGTCTGTATCTCAACGACCTGAAACTGATGCCTAAGAGTTTTGCCGCGGCTGTCCGATTCCATTTGGATGTCTCCATGGCACCGGCCAGAATTTTTCTTTCGATGTCTTCCATGTAGTCATCGAGTCGACCGTATGCGGCATCCGTTTCGGTGCCCGGTGCAGTTGATGTTTGTGTCTCCATTGGTTGGTTGGGTAGATGAATATCATCGGCGGTAATAGTTTGGCCGTCGCTGAGCGTGAGAGACCGTTCGAGAATATTTTCCAGCTCCCGCACGTTACCCGGAAACGAGTATTGTGATAGCGTCTCCAGAGCGCTCTCTTGCAGTTCGGGAATACTCTCACCCTTGTG
>JBLHKV010000101.1:0-12319 GCA_047618115.1 Halieaceae bacterium
CTTGGCTGTATCGCTGGCCACTGCAAAAGCAGCGGCGGTAGAGCGGGGAATCCCTCTGTATCAGCATATTTCCAATATCAATGGCACCAGCGGACAGTACTCTATGCCCGTGCCGATGATGAATATCATAAACGGTGGAGAGCATGCCGATAACAATGTGGATATTCAGGAATTCATGATACAGCCCGTGTCCTCCCCGAGCTTTGCAGAGGCTTTGCGGACCGGTGCGGAGATCTTTCATCGACTAAAATCCGTTCTCCATTCACAGGGGTTAAGTACTGCGGTAGGCGACGAAGGTGGATTCGCTCCCAATCTACCGTCCAATGAAGCTGCGCTGGCAGTTATTAGTCAGGCAGTTAGCGAAGCCGGTTACACGCTGGGTGATGATGTAACGTTGGCACTCGATTGCGCAGCTTCAGAGTTTTATCGAGATGGGGTATATGATCTTGTCGGAGAGGGCTCCAAATACAGCAGCGCTGAATTTGCAGATTACCTTGCCGACCTGGTCGCAAAATACCCTATTATTTCTGTCGAGGACGGTCTGGACGAAGCTGACTGGGCGGGTTGGAAAATTCTCACCGATAAAATCGGCAGTCATACACAGTTAGTGGGAGATGATCTCTTTGTTACCAATACCTCAATTCTGCAACGCGGTATTGATAGTGGCGTGGCAAATTCAATTTTGATCAAGTTCAATCAGATCGGTAGTCTGAGCGAAACTCTAGATGCTATTGCAATGGCCAAGGCAGCGGGATATTCAGTCGTTATTTCACATCGATCGGGTGAAACAGAGGACACCACAATTGCAGACTTGGCTGTAGGTACCGCCGCGGGACAAATAAAAACCGGCTCTTTGTGCCGATCGGATCGAGTGGCCAAGTATAACCGCCTGTTGCGTATTGAAGCTGAATTGGGTGCATCTGCTCCCTATCGCGGTCGCGCAGAATTCAACGGTTGATCTGCGCTTCCCGTGAAGTGGTTGATTGCGGGCCTAATATTGTTTTTGGTGTTTCTCCAATATCGCTTGTGGTTTGGCGATGGCGGACTCGAGGAAATCTCTCGGTTGCAGGCCAGAGTCGAGGAGCAGCGCGTTATTAATCGACACTTACAGGAGCGAAACACGCAATTGGAAGTCGAGGTGCTCGAGCTGCAAGAAGGCCTGGAGGGCGTTGAAGAACGAGCACGGAGCCAGCTTGGAATGGTCAAAGAGGGAGAGGTTTTTTACCAACTGCTAGAAGAAGAACCTCCTTTGACGACCGGTAACAACGCTGAAACCATTGATCCTCCCAGCCACTAAAGGTATCGAGTGCGATGCAATCAGCGAATAGCGGACGCTATTTCTGTGTTATTCCCGCCGCGGGAGTGGGTAGGCGCTTTGGCTCGTCTCTGGCGAAGCAGCACCAGAAGCTGTCCGCTGCTACGGTACTTGAAGTCACTACGTCAAGATTACTGGAACTCCAGTTGTTCGAACGCATAGTATTAGTTTTGGCGGCCAATGAAGGCGATAAAATTGGGCCAGTACTGGCAGCTAACCCCGCTGTCGTCACGGCCACAGGTGGCGCACAGCGAAGTGAGTCTGTGTTGGCTGGCTTGAAGCGACTGGATGATATAGCAAAGGACAACGATTGGGTGATGGTGCATGACGCGGCCAGACCCTGCTTCAAAGCTGATGATGTGCGCCGACTGGCTGCTGAAACCAGTGACAGCGATTGTGGTGGTTTACTGGCTGTGCCCGTTTCGGACACCTTGAGAGTGGTCGAGGGTGACAAGGTTATAGGTACGGTGGATAGAGCGACCATATGGCGTGCTCAGACCCCGCAGTGCTACCGCTACCGCGAGCTCTACGATGCAGTGAGTGGGGCCCTCGCGGCCGGCGTAGCCATCACCGATGAGACCTCGGCAGTGGAGTGGTCTGGTGGCAGTTCATTAATTGTTGAGGGTAGCGACAGCAATATTAAAATTACCCATGCTGAAGATCTGCCACTGGCTGAGTACTACTTGCGTAGCGAAGGATATTGGGATTGATGGCGATAAGAATTGGACATGGCTTCGATGTACATAGTTTTGGGCCAGGAAATGGAGTGACATTAGGAGGAGTGTGGATTCCACACGAGCAGGGCCTGGTAGCCCACTCAGACGGAGATGTACTGATCCATGCCCTATGCGACGCATTGCTTGGAGCACTCGGCGAGGGGGATATCGGCCGACATTTCCCCGACACCGATCAGCGTTGGCTGGGTGCAGATAGTCGAGATTTGTTGCGTAGAGTCTACCTATTGATGCAACACCAGCAATTCATTCTGGGCAATGCGGATATCACTTTGATTGCAGAATCGCCTCGGATAGGTCACCACGCTGTGGAGATGCGAGAGAAGCTTTCAGCCGATCTCAATACAAAAATATCACGTATTAATATCAAGGCAACAACAACCGAGGGGCTCGGGACTATCGGAAGAAAGGAAGGAATCGCGGCGCACGCCGTGGTCCTCCTGGAAAGCGAGAGCTAGGGCGAAGATATGAATTGGTCTTCCGACTGGCCGCGAGGGCACGATGATGCCGTTGGTCACGGTGTGATACGATCAAATATGGCAGATTTCAGGGTGCGGGAAGAGCTTGGCTTCGAGGCAGACGGCGAGGGCGAGCACGCGCTGCTGCATATCGAGAAAACCGACCAGAACACGGCAGATATAGTGCGACAAGTTGCCTCTCTGGCAGGTGTGCAAGAGTCCGTTATAGGCTTTTGTGGCATGAAGGACCGGCGGGCTGTTACCAGTCAGTACTTTAGCGTGGGGCTTGCCGGTGCCGCTGAGCCCGACTGGGTGAAGCTGGAGAATCCGTCTTTAAAAGTTTTGTCTGTGGCCAGACATGGTCGCAAGCTTCGTCGCGGAGGGCACGCTAGAAATTGCTTCGAACTCCTGTTACGAGACCTCAGTGCGGATCAAGCTGAGCTCGACGCGCGTTGCCGCATATTGGAGGAGAAGGGCGTTCCAAATTATTTTGGGCCACAAAGATTTGGCCGTAATGGCGCAAATTTATGGAAGGCCGAGAAATGGATAGCGGGTGGTAAAGCGCCACGAGGTCGGACCCACCGCGGTATGATCCTGTCCTCTGTGCGCTCCTGGCTCTTTAACGAGTGTTTGGCTAGTTTGGTAAGGAGTCAGAGATGGTCGCGACCCGGGGCTGGAGATGTGTGTATCCTCAATGGCTCCCGTAGTTTTTTTGTTGCCAAAGATGTAGATAGTGATCTTCAGCAAAGGCACGATAGCGGCGATATACACCTTGCTGTTCCACTTTGGGGGGAGGGCGAGAGTTCCTGGCGGGAAAATCCGCTACTCCATGAAAATCGCGAACTGACAGAGTGGTTGCAGGGCCAACGCCTGAGAATGGAATATCGATCGGCGCGGCTACTCCCGAATGACTTTAGCTGGGAGTTTTGTGATGATGGTGCCCTGCGTTTGCAGTTTTCCTTGCCTCCGGGTGGATTCGCTACGGCTGTCCTACAGGAGCTAATAACAATCGATGAGGCTGGGTGATATGAATGGAGCGCGTCAGTAGTGAATCAACCAAACCTTGACGGCATAGGTATGACGTCCCGACGCACGCGTGAGCGACTGATTCAACGACTACGCGAGCAGGGTATCACCGATCAACGCGTTCTCGACGTGATGCGCAGTACGCCACGGCACTTATTCTGCGATGAGGCGCTTGCGCACAGGGCTTATGAAGACAGCGCGCTGCCCATCGGGCACCAACAAACCTTGTCGCAACCCTATATCGTCGCAAGAATGACAGAACTGCTGCTGGCTGCGGGGCCGCGTAAGCGAGTATTGGAGGTGGGTACCGGCTCCGGTTATCAAACCGTCGTATTAGCACAATTGGTCGATACGGTGTACAGCGTTGAACGCATCAAACCGCTACAGATCAAGGCACGTGAACGACTGCGAATGCTGCAACTCGGAAATGTGCACCTGCAGCACGCCGACGGTGGTATGGGGTGGCCAGCCAAAGCCCCGTTTGACGCAATAATTTCGACGGCAGCACCGGAGCAGATACCGGAAGAACTACTGGAGCAGTTAGCCCCAGGTGGCAGACTGATTATCCCGGTAGGGGTGGGTCATCAGAATCTGGAGGTGGTCGACAGGAACGATACGGGCTTTGAAAAAACCGTTTACGAAGCCGTACGATTCGTGCCCTTACGTTCGGGGTTGGTGCGTTGACAAGCTTTGGGATATTTCTCCGCGGACTCGCAATGGGTGCGGCTGATCTTGTTCCCGGTGTGTCCGGAGGTACCATCGCTTTTATCACAGGTATATATCAACGGCTATTGAATGCTATCAGGAGTTTTGACCTGGTCGCCGTTAGACTTCTTGTCGGTGGGGAGGTCGCAGCGTTTTGGCGTCACGTGGACGGTAAGTTCTTAGCGGCTCTTATTGCGGGGATAGGCACCAGTATTTTCACCCTGGCTCGGGTTGTACTCTGGTGGTTGGAGACGCAACCAGAAACGCTGTGGGCGTTGTTTTTTGGGCTGATTTTAGCGTCCGCCATCGTGCTTGGTAGCAGCGTCGATCTCTGGGGATGGCGACAGCGGTTGGCAATTCTTGTTGGCACGGCTGGCGCCGCTTCAATTTCCCTGATGCCGGCTATGCAACTGGGGACGGGGTTGCTATCGGTTTTTCTGGCCGGAATGATCGCTATTTGTGCAACCATTTTACCTGGTATCTCTGGAGGTTTTTTACTGGTTTTAATGGGTATGTATGCCCCGGTACTGTTGGCCGTCAAGGAGTTCGATCTTGCTGTGTTGGCTAGCCTGGCTATGGGCGCCGGGATTGGTCTTTTGGGGTTCAGTCGCGTACTCCATTGGTTGTTGGAACGCCACGGAGATACAACGATGGCGACATTGACGGGTTTCCTGGGTGGGTCTCTGCTTATCGTTTGGCCCTGGAAGATGACCCTGCAGACGTATCTGGATAGCCACGGGGTGGAACATCCACTGCGCCAAACAGTTGTGAGTCCAGGGGACTATTTGCTGACTATGGGCAGGGAGCCCTTGATCGCGTATTGCATCGCATTAATGCTGGTTGGCTTTGCGACGGTTTGGTTAGCGCACCGCCGCTCTGCTGTTCCGATTCTTCCCTCTAAACCGATAAACTGATTTGTTATATGTATATTCTTTTCGGTGATATTAAACGTTGTTGTTGCAGCGTTTCCGTGTTCTTTAGCGACTTGTGCCCGAGGGTATACAGTCGACTGCGACCAAATTGAATCATGGTTTATCGTGCCGGCGGCATTTATGTTCTGGTCTTCGTCCTGTTCCTCGCCAGTTGTGGTGGAGCAAGGCCCAAGGCTCCCGTAGTCAGGCCAGGAGAAACCACGGGGTCGATTTATGATACCTATCGGGTTAGCCCCGGTGATACCTTATTCAGTATTGCGTGGCGCTATGGGCTGGACTATCGCAAGTTAGCGTACGCTAACAATATAGCCGATCCCTACAGAATATTTCCCAGCCAGGATCTATTGTTACGAGAGGTGCCAGTGCCAGCCCCAGCGGCAAAATCTTCAATCCCGAAACGGAAGGCTCAAGCGCCAACACCGTCTGGCTCGAAACCAAAGATCATTCCAGCCGGTAAAGTTCCGGCAACCCCGCGTAGAACAGAGCCCTCTGTCGGCTCGAATCCCGATCTGTGGCGGTGGCCCGCGACCGGCAAGGTCGTTGGTGTGTATGGCTCGGGTGGTGCGCACAAGGGTATTGATATTGGCGGTAAAAAGGGGGAGCCTGTGTATTCGTCTGCGGCGGGAAGAGTGGTTTACGCTGGCGATGGCATTCTGGGTTATGGAAACCTGCTGATCGTTAAGCACAGTGAGCAGTATCTCAGCGCTTATGGTCATAATCGTCAGCTCTTGGTTGAGGAAGGTGCAAGCGTTAAGGCAGGGCAAAAGATAGCCGAGAAAGGAGATAGTGGGACTAATTCGGTAAAGCTACATTTCGAGATTCGACGAGACGGGAAGCCGATTGATCCAATTCGTCTGTTGCCTCGGCGCTAATAGTTTTGCAAAGCCGGATGGATCCGCGGGAAAATAAAATCAATAATATTTAGGGGTGCGCAATGGACGTTCATTCCGGGAAAGACCGTAATAAGTTTGGATGGGACAAGACTCGTAAGAGAAGCT
Organism: Halieaceae bacterium; assembly: GCA_047618115.1. Taxonomy (GTDB): domain Bacteria; phylum Pseudomonadota; class Gammaproteobacteria; order Pseudomonadales; family Halieaceae; genus CALJGI01. The sequence goes on from JBLHKV010000101.1 coordinate 6,169, forward strand.
CCTTCAATTCGATTTCACTGGCCGGGGAAGGTTCGGCTAAAAAACGTACGGAAGAGCACTACCCACTCGACGACGGTAAGGGAAAATCGGGGCACAGCCTCGATGCCACGCAGTTGTATCTCAACGAAATTGGGTTTTCCCCGCTGCTGACAGCAGAGGAGGAGGTGTACTACAGCCGCATGGCATTGCGCGGTGAAGAGGCCGGGCGCAAGCGCATGATCGAAAGCAACCTGCGCCTGGTAGTAAAGATAGCCCGGCGCTACAACAATCGCGGCTTGAGCCTGTTAGATTTGATTGAGGAAGGTAATCTGGGCCTGATTCGGGCCGTGGAAAAATTTGACCCCGAGCGAGGATTTCGCTTTTCTACTTACGCTACATGGTGGATTCGTCAAACCATAGAGCGGGCCATTATGAATCAGACGCGGACTATCAGGCTGCCTATTCATGTAGTCAAAGAGCTCAATATATATCTTCGCGCCGCGCGTCATCTCACTCAACAATTGGACCATGAAGCCACTGCCGATGAGATCGCTGAACTACTGGATAAACCTGTAAGCGATGTGAAACGACTGCTGCGTCTCAATGAACGCGTCACCTCTGTGGACACTCCCTTGGGTGCGGAGTCCGACACATCCATACTCGATACTCTTGCCGACGAGCATATTTCAGATCCTGTAGAGCTGTTGCAAGATAGTGACATGAGCGAGTGTCTTCAGAGCTGGCTGGATGAGTTGAGTGCCAAGCAGTGTGAAGTAGTCTCTCGCCGATTTGGCCTGCGGGGTTACGATACGAGCACCCTTGAAGAGGTAGGAAGGGAAATAGGTCTTACCCGGGAAAGAGTGCGCCAGATCCAGGTGGAGGCACTAAGCCGACTTCGAAGCATGCTCGAAACACAAGGGCTTAACAGGGATTCTCTTTTTGTGTCCTGAACTTGTTATTGGCTGATTACGGTCTAAGTACTGACGAGCCTGTGGTTGCCCGACTCTCCAGGTCTCTATGGGCCTGCTGTACGTCTTCAAGTGCATATTCCTGATTTATCTCCACACTAATGACCCCGTTTTTGATCCGGTCAAAAAGGTCGCTCGATGACTGCTGTAACTCTTCGGCGGTAGCTGTGTAGCTGAGCATGGTGGGTCTGGTGATATAAAGCGAGCCACGACCGGTAAGAGCCTGTAGCTCCAGCGGAGGAGGGGCCCCGGATGAATTTCCAAAGCTGACCATGAGTCCCCTCGGCTGCAGGCAGTCCAGTGAGCTCTCGAAAGTGTCTTTGCCGACGCCGTCGTAGACCACGGGCAACTTCTTTCCATCAGTAATTTCCAGTACGCGTTCCAGCACGTTCTCACGGCGGTAGTTGATGACGTGGTGATAACCGTGGCGTAGAGCCAGCTCTGCCTTTTCGTCGGAGCCTACGGTACCGATAAGCTTAACGCCAAGTTTGTTGGCCCATTGTCCGAAGATCAGCCCAACACCGCCCGCTGCGGCGTGAAACATACAGGTTTGTCCAGCTGCGAGCGGGTAGGTTCTCTGAATCAGGTACTCTGCAGTCTGGCCCTTCAGAAGCGCTGCTGCAGCCTGATCAAACTCGATGCCATCGGGAATTTTGACCAGGCGACTGGCTGGTAAATTTATCTTTTCGGAGTAGGCACCAAAGCCAGCAGAACAGTAAGCCACCCGATCTCCTACCGCCAACTCCACGCCCTCACCAACGTCGATGATTACACCTGCAGCCTCTAGTCCCAATCCCGTTGGCAACGGCAGCGGATACAGACCACTGCGGTGATAGGTGTCGATGAAGTTCAGCCCAATTGCATGGTTAGCCACTGTGGCCATACCAATATCCGGAGCCATAAGGTCGATGTCTATCAGCTGCATAACCTCCGGTCCGCCGTTTTCGGCTATTTGTACTGCTTTGCTCATTATTGTTCTCCCGATGCACTTTGTCGTTCACCGCATAGCTCACAACATATCGGACAACAGGTCTCCTTCGCAAGCGGCGTGTCGTGACATTTTGATCCTCACGCCCTAGACTGTCGCAACTTTCACACGTCCACAATTGGAGCTAGAATTGGATCTCGCAAACCCCTATGCCGTTATTGATATACCTCTGCTGGAATTGCTTCGAAATTTGTCCATTGGCCTCGTTTTGGCGGTTATTTGGGCGTGGGTAATCGGTCGATCCACACGTTTGGTGGTCGATCATAGTCAGTACCTTCCGATGTTTCTTTTACTGATACCCGCCATGATAATCATCATCACCATTATCAAATCGTCTATCGCTCTATCGCTTGGTTTGGTGGGGGCTCTGTCCATTGTCAGATTTCGAACACCAATCAAGGAGCCTGAAGAGCTTCTGTATATCTTTGTTGCCATCGCCGTTGGTCTTGGCCTTGGAGCAAACCAGGTGATGGTCACGGTGATCGGATTTACCGTGATAGTGGCAGTGTTAATTCCCTTTGCGCTGACAAAAAATCAAAAGTTGAGCAGCAATAAAAATCTAATCGACGTCGTACTCCATCTTCCGGATGGTCTGCAGCTGGATCTGGTTACTGTAGAGCAGGCTCTGCAAGCGCAGGGCATGACATGGAAATTAAAGCGTTTGTACAAGCATGAAGACAGGATAGAAATACTCATCGATACTTTAAGTGTACAACTCAGCTCGCTGGATGAACTCAATGATGCACTCAGTGCTCTAGGGGTTGTTGTCGAGATGTCGCTCACATCCAATGCCCGGGTTATTACCTGATAGCGCCATTTCTATGGGTCTTCGCCATTATTTGTTTCCGGTCCTGCTGGCTCTTTTACTGCTAGGTTTATCCTGGTTTCTGGTGAGCAACCCAGCCAGTGTGCCGGTACCCCAATGCGAAGACGGCGAGTTAGTTTGCGTATTAGGCAATGATATTTTGAAAGACGTTACCGGTCTGCACTTCGATCTGAAGCGTAGCCAATTCGATAAAGAATCCCTGCCGATATTGAACATATACCTCAGCGATGGGGCATTAGATAAGATTGATCGCAAGAGACGAGAAGCCCTGGCCAAGCCTGGCAAGATTTTACTCTCGGAGGATGACGATTGGGTAAGGGGCTCTGTCGTGGCCGATCGCGGTGACGACCCAGAGAATGCAAAGGTGGAGTTGCGTCTGAAGGGTGATTGGTCTGATCATTATGACCACCCGACAAAACTCTCCTTTCGGTTCAAGGTGAAGGGTTCGGGCTATGTTTTTGGCATGAAGCGATTCTCTATTCAGCATCCTAAAACTCGAAATTATCAGAGTGAGTTGCTTTTCATTGGTGAAATGAGACGTCTCGAAATTCTGGCGCCACGCTACCGCTTTGTAGATGTTCGCATCAATGATTACCGCATTGGAGTGATGGCGATGGAAGAACATTTTTCAAAGGAACTGCTCGAGGCAGGAGAGCGTCGTGAAGGCCCTATTATTGCCCTGGATGAGGATCAGATCTGGCGGCAAAAGGATTTGAATCGGAGGGATAATGAAATTCGTATAGAAAATTTCGATATAAACCTTCTGCCGACGGTCATAAGAGATTTACCGGTGCGACAATTTCGTCCACCTCCGTACGTGGAGGGGAGTACGCCGACACATAATTCGACTCGAGCACTGTCGCTTTATCGGGACTATGTGGATGGCAGGGTTGCTGCGGAGGAGGTTTTTGATCTACCCAAGATGGCTAAATGGTGGGTGCTGGCCAACGTCTGGCATGCCTGTCATGGGACTGCTGCGCATAACCGTCGTTTTTATTTTAATCCGGTTACAAACTTGCTCGAACCTATCGCATTTGATAATGAGCCCTTGCCGCTAAAATATATTGAACGACCAGAACCCTGTGACCGTTTTGTTGCAAATTTTTTGGTAGGCAATCCAGACTTTAACCGCTATGTGATCGAATTTGCAGAACAACTATTGGTCGATTACAGCTCTTCGACTTGGCAGGAAAATCATCGAAAAACGCAGATAGAAGGTTTACAGATTTTGAGGTTGGACGGCTTTGTGCCGCCGGTGATCTATGTAAAAGATTTACTGGATAATCTGTCTCGATTTTCTCATCTTTTCAGTCTTAGTCGTGAGTCCCGCGTTGTTGGAGACGAGCCCGGTAGGCTTGCCGCAGAGTTTCCCAGTGCCCGTTTGAATTCTCATGTCAGAGCATTTGTGGTTGTCGAGGCGGAGAGCTTGTTCATCGACTTAAAGAACCTGACTAATTCTCCCTTGTCCGATATCCGCATACAGGTCATAGAAGATAGTGTAGTGGCTTATCGGGAAGAACGCGGCCGCGATTTGCCTAGCTATGTCAGTGACAGTATGGAGCATGTTTTGGGTGTGGCTGTTCGCGGGAAATTTAGCAGTCGGGCGGTTACTGAGGTTGCGTATCGTTATCGCGGTGAAGAGTTCCGAGTGATAGCGGTGATTCAGCAGCGAGGTCATAAGACCGGATTTTCTCGAGATGTCGACACACACTTTTCTGTACATCCAGGCGTTACGGTAGACAACTCCGCTAAGGCTATAGAATTAAGTAGGGGCAAATTGGTGCTAAGGGAAAGTGTCGAACTGCCCAGGGGCTGGTCATTCACCCTCGATGCAGGTACAGAGCTGGTATTGGAGGAGGGCGCGACCCTGAAGCTGAGGGGGCCCTTGTTTAGTAAGGGTACTGCGACTGATCCCGTACAGATTAGTATTACTCCTGACTTGTCCTACCGTGGGATGGGGGCATGGGGTGGAGTTCTAGTGGTCCAGGCCGAGCGACAATCTATTGTGGATTACACACAGGTGTACGGGGCTGGGGAAGTAAACTTAGCCAATCGCCAAGACTACTATGGGAGCACCGGGTGTCTGACTTTTTATGAGAGTGACGTCACCGTGAACCACAGCCAAATTAGCGATAGCCATTGCGAGGATGCGCTGAACATTGTGCGGGCCAGGTTTGTGCTGGAAGATGTCACTATCTCCCAGTCTCGTGCAGACGGATTTGACAGCGATTTTTCCAGCGGCTCAATTCGAAATTCCAGTTTTGAGCGTATCGGCAACGACGCCATCGACGTGTCTGGAACCCAGCTGACACTAAGTGATAGTTTTTTCCGCGAAGTGGGCGATAAGGCTATCTCGGTTGGTGAGCAATCGAATTTGACGGCCAGAAAATTACTGATTGAGCAGGCCTCCACGGGTGTGGCAAGCAAAGATTTGTCCAGCGCTGTTATCAGAGAAAGTCAGTTTTCCAACATCAGCGGCAGCGGTCTTATTACTTATGTAAAAAAGAGCGAATACGGAAGTGCTACCATTGAGTGTGACGCATGTGTCTTTACACAGACAAACTCGATTTCCACTAATCAAATAGGAAGTACTATTTTTGTCGATGGGGAATCCCAGTCGATTACTAATTTTAATCAGCAGCAGCTGGTGGAAGCGGGCTATGTCGGCATCGAATAATTCCAAGACTACACCCTGGCGATGCGAACTAAAAATCCCGCTCCAATACCGGCAGTATGTGAATTTTGATCGTTGGTTAGTGGACAACGGCATCAGACGAGACAAGCCATACGCCGATCGAGTTGTACACTCCGTTTATCTTGATTCTGCAGACTTCGACGACTACCTGGATAATGTTTCTGGCATCAGTGCTCGCGGTAAAATTCGATTGCGCTGGTATAATGATGCGGTCGACGGGCTTGTGGTCGAATTGAAAAACAAGCGTGGTAAATTATCGCAAAAGGAATTGATCCAATTGCAAAACTGTACAGGAAGAGCACCACTCGATTCTTCCGACGTTAGATTAGCGCTGCGTAGTCACCCGCGCAGTGCTCAATTGGCGCGGCAGCTGGCCTTGTTTCCGACACTCCATGCGCGCTACTCTCGGTCGTATTACGAAATTTCATCTGGAATCCGCATGACAGTTGATAGCGATATTTGTTACCAGCGTCTCTATCCGATGGCCAGTCGGCACTTGGCGCATTCCGCGGTGGATCGGGTTATCGAAATTAAGTATTCTCAATCTCGACAGGCGGACGTCGCCAGCATATTGCAAGGTATGCCCGCGCGAATTTTTAGGCATTCCAAGTACGTTATCGGTGTGGATTCAGTGTGCGATTTATAGCATTTATTCTTTTGTATCCATTTCTGTTGGCCAGCGCAGAGACGCTAGT
>JBLHKV010000102.1:0-12224 GCA_047618115.1 Halieaceae bacterium
TGGGAGGTCGGCGGGATGAATCTCCCGCCCGGAGGCCATAACCGTGAGCCAGCGACAGGTGTTTTCCAGTTGACGTACATTTCCTGGCCAGTGCATTTTGCACAGCAGCGCCTCGGTCGCAGGCGTTAATTTTTTGGTTTCAACCGCCATCTCCTCGGCGGCCTGTTGCAGAAAGTGCTGCGAGAGCTTGGGTATATCTTCGCGGCGGTCCTGCAGCCTGGGAATGTGGATTCGAATTACATTCAAGCGGTGGAAGAGGTCTTCCCTGAATCGATTATCTGCCACTAATTCCTCGAGATTTTGATGGGTGGCGGTGATGATGCGCACATCCACCTTGACTGAGCTGTGGCCTCCAACTCGATAAAACTCACCATCCGCCAGTACCCGCAGTAAGCGGGTTTGCGTGTCGGCTGGCATGTCTCCTATTTCGTCCAGAAATAGAGTTCCACCGTCGGCCTGTTCAAAACGACCTTGGCGCTGTGAAGTCGCTCCAGTAAAGGCACCCTTTTCGTGGCCAAATAGTTCCGACTCCATAAGGTCTCTGGGGATTGCTGCCATATTCAGCGCAATAAACGAGCTCGAAGCTCTCGGGCTGTGACGATGTAGGGCTCGCGCTACCAGCTCTTTGCCTGTTCCCGACTCACCGTTGATCAAGACCGTGATGTTCGAGTGTGAAAGCCTACCAACGGCGCGAAATACCTCCTGCATGGCTGGGGCCTCACCTATTATATCGGTGCTCTCCAGGATCTCCTCGGAGTCTGTCTGCGTCGAGTTCTCAGTCGCCAAGCTCAGTGCCCGGTTGGTGATGGACAACACTTCGTCGATATCAAAGGGTTTGGGCAGGTACTCGAATGCACCACCCTGATATGACGCTACAGCGCTATCCAGGTCTGAATGTGCGGTTGTGATAATAACGGGAAGATCCGGGTGAGCTGCATTTATCTTTGACAATAGCTCCAGACCGTCGATGCCTGGCATGCGTATATCGCTGATGATAGCATCGGGTTGATGCAGTTGCAGTTGGACCAGAAGTTGCTCGGCATTCGCAAAAGAGCGCGTTTCGATGTCGCTTCGCTCCAGTGCTTTCTCCAGGACCCATCGAATTGAACGGTCATCGTCGACGATCCAGACCAAATTTGGCTTATTCATTTTGCTTGCCCAATGGAATATAGAGAGAAAATACGGTGTTTCCCGGTTCGCTTTCGAACTCGATTAAACCCGAGTGTTGATTGAGAATAGACTGGGCGATGGACAGACCTAGTCCGGTGCCGTGACCACTGCCACTTACCATGGGGAAAAATAGCGTATCGCTCAGTTCTGATGGGACACCGGGACCGTCGTCGATGATGTCGACGCGGACGGCCAGGCGATAGTTGTGTACGCCTATTGAAAATTGCCTAACAGCTCGCGTACGCAGGGTTACAGTCGATACTGGAAGTTGATCTGCTCCCGCCTGCAGTGCATTGCGCGTCACGTTGAGTATCGCCTGGATAAGCTGTTCCCGGTCGCCGTAGACTTCGGGCAAGCTGGGGTCATAGTCACGCTGGAAGCGGTTGGTATCGGGGGCTTCGGCGGTGAGCAATTTGTGCACATACTCGAGAACTTCGTGAATATTGAGGCTCTGTGGGGAGAATAGAGTTCGCGGCCCCAACATGCGGTCAACCAGATTTCGGAGGCGGTCCGCCTCCTTGATGATTATGCCGGTGTAGTCACGCAATTCCGTATCCGGAAGTTCCCGGTCAAGGAGCTGTGCAGCGCCCCGCAACCCGCCCAGAGGATTTTTGATCTCGTGGGCAAGCCCTCTAATCAGCGTCTGGGTCGTCTGTTGAGAGCTGATAATACTTTCCTCTCGGCTGATTCTCAGCCACCGGTCGATTACCTGCAGCTCAACGATGACAGCGATGGAGCCACCTGGTTGCGCCTGAAAAGGGGTGACGGCACAGTCAACCACCAGGCTGTGGCCTCCAGCCAGGTGCAGCTGAGCTTCGCGCTTGGTGAAAGCGCTCCCTGTTTTCAGGCAAGCTTTGATGTCGATGATCGCATCGCCCTCGCCCCCCGAAAACAGCCGGTCCAGCTCGATCCCAACGGTACGTGAGTTACTGACTTCCAGGATGATCTGCGCGGCCGAGTTGAGATAACTCACCGTCCCGTCTGACTCGACGATCAAGATTCCGGTGCTGATATTGTCCAGCAGGGCTGTTTTGTCGGGTTCCGACATAGTTTCTCGAGGTAGTTGTGCTGATACAGTTGTATCTGGGTATAGCAAGAACAACGCCAATCACTAAATATGCTTATATATCATGAGCTTATTTAGGCTCTAGGGCTGGCCTTGTTCGGTGACGCACTATTATAGTGCACGACTCATAATGAGAAGTCTATTGTGGGGCTAGTTGGAGAATGCGCTACCGAGGTTACGTGTGCTAGTTGCTGATGGGTCGAAAGACGTGGACCCGGACGCTGGGAGAGCGGCCTTTGACATCGCCACGATTGTCTATTATTCGCGCCTCCAGGCTGTGCGTGCCTCGAGAGATGTTGGTCAGCCCCCAGGAAGTCCCACGCTGGGGCCGCCCTAATGGGTCACCGTCGACGAACAGCTGCAATGAGTCTCTAGGATGCAGATCAGGAGTGACGGAGAGATCGACGCTGAAGTTGCCAGGGCCGTTTGGAATAGCCGCATCTATCAGGGGTGATATGATGTTGATTGAGTAACGTTCGGGAGGGGCGATCTCTTCGATCGTAGCCATGCGTTTCGGAGCTGCTTGACTTGGTTTGTCGGGTGCGGGGACCGTATTGGTGTGTCCCAGATCAATGAGCACGGCATTTTCCGGCGGTTTGTCGGTGAAAGTGACGTTCCCATTGGCGTCGATGTGCTTATATATCTGCGCTTGAGCAGAGAAGCACAATAGGCATGTCATGATAATGGCTGACGCAAACTTCATTACTGAGCTGGCCCGAGCAACTGGGATAGTCTTATCTTAGCAGGGATTGATCCTCGGAAGACACTATTATCGGGCCAAAAAAAGCCCGCAGAGCGGGCTTCCTAGAGCTGTAGGAACTTCTAGCAGCTATAATACATGTCGAACTCGACCGGGTGAGTGGTCATATTGAGGCGCTCAACTTCATCAGACTTCAATGCGATATAAGCGTCGATCACATCATCGGTAAATACGCCACCGGCGGTGAGAAACGCGCGATCGGCGTCGAGCGCTTCAAGCGCCTGACCAAAGCTGCTAGCCACGGTGGGGATGCTAGCGGCTTCTTCAGCTGGCAGGTCGTAAAGGTCTTTGTCCGCGGGGTCGCCGGGGTGAATTTTGTTTTGAATGCCGTCCAGGCCCGCCATCAACATTGCTGCAAAGGCGAGGTAGGGGTTGGCGGTGGGGTCTGGGAAGCGAACTTCTACACGCTTGCCTTTGGGGCTGGGCTCGTAGGGAATCCGAATGGAAGCTGAACGATTACGCGCCGAATAGGCCAGCATTACTGGCGCTTCAAAGCCGGGAACCAAGCGCTTGTAGCCGTTGGTGGAGGCGTTGGTGAAGGCATTTAGCGCGCGGGCGTGTTTGATGATTCCGCCGATGTAAAACAAGGCGGTTTCAGACAGCCCCGAGTACCCGTCACCTGCAAAAATGTTGACGCCATCTTTTTGGATGGACTGATGGCAATGCATACCACTACCGTTGTCGCCTACCAGTGGTTTGGGCATGAAGGTCGCAGTTTTGCCATATGCATGCGCCACGTTGTGAACGCAATACTTGTAGATCTGGGTTTCGTCAGCCTTGCGGGTGAGCTCTGCAAACCGAGTGCCAATCTCACACTGTCCAGCCGTGCCCACTTCGTGGTGGTGGACTTCAATAGTAAGGCCCATTTGCTCCATCGCGCCGCACATTGCAGCACGCAAATCATGCAGTGAGTCGACGGGCGGCACTGGGAAGTAACCGCCTTTTACTCTTGGACGGTGGCCTGTGTTGCCATCACCGAATGAATGATTTGATGACCACGCGGCCTCTTCTGAATTGATGCTGTAGCCAGCACCAGACATGTCGACGTGCCATTTAACTTCATCGAATACAAAAAACTCGGGCTCGGGACCAAAATATGCCGTGTCACCGATGCCTGTAGCAACCAGGTACGCCTCAGCGCGTTGTGCAATGGAGCGAGGATCGCGCTCGTAGCCCTGCATGGTCGTTGGCTCAACAATTCCACAGCGTACATTGACGGTGGGCTCGTCGGTAAATGGGTCCAGCACCGATGAGCTGTCGTCTGGCATCAATATCATGTCCGACTCATTAATTCCCTTCCAACCGGCGATCGAGGAACCGTCAAACATTTTTCCTTTCTCAAAAAATTCAGCATCGATTTCTGATGTCGGAATGGATACGTGCTGTTCCTTGCCTTGGGTGTCGGTAAAACGGAGGTCTACCCACCGTACTTCGTTTTCGTTAATGAGGTTCAGAGTTTGCTCTGACATGTTGCTTCCTCCATTGGATGCGTTGGTTGGTGTGGCTGTAAGTGTGTGTTGGCTCGAGTCTTTTGGCCGGTGTTACATAATAGTGCGCGATCAGGCTTTGAAAAGTGCATACATGACCTAGCAAAACCCATGCCAGTCATCTATTGCATCTAGTTGGACTAATTTCCAGTGGTTTAATGGATTTTCTCTAGTGTGGGCCGGCTTGTTGCGCTAATTTAGTGCCTTAGTGCACTAAAAAAGTGCATTTATCTTGAGTTTTCCACATCCCGTTTGTTAGGTATGTCTTTGCCCGACCCGTATAATGCGCGGTTTCCAGAGTGTCGGTTGTTATCGCGGTTATGAAATTCATTGTCAAGTTTTTTCCAGAAATCACCATTAAGAGCAAGCCGGTGCGCCGCCAATTCGTTGCACAGCTAAGGAAAAATATCACCCGGATTTTAAAAACCGTTGATCCAGATGTCGTGGTTGAGCGCGAATGGGACAGGATTTCAATATTGAGCGATGTCAAAACAGATGACGAGCAACAAGCGTTGGTCAATGCGTTGGGTGCAATCCCCGGAATCGCCCATTTCATCGATGTGCAGGAGTATCCTCTGGGCGACTTCGATGACATTCTGAAAAGAGTGTTACCGGTATATCGGGACCGACTTGTCGGGAAGACGTTTGCGATGCGCTGCAAACGGACCGGACAACACGACTTTCGATCTATCGATGTCGAGCGCCATGTCGGTGGCGGTATGAATCAGCACTCTGAGGCGAGGGGGGTGCAACTCAAAGCCCCCGATGTGACCGTCGCTATAGAAATACGCAATCAAACCTTGTACGTGGTAAACCAGCGCCACCAAGGGCTTGGTGGGTTTCCTATGGGAAGCCTGGATCCGGTGCTTTCGCTCGTTTCTGGAGGGTTTGACTCTACCGTAGCCAGTTACCTCACTATGAAGCGCGGTATGCGCACCCATTTCTGTTTCTGCAGCCTAGGTGGGCGCGATCATGAAATGGGGGTAAAAGAAATCAGCCTCTACCTGTGGTTGAAGTACGGCAGCAGTCATCGGGTACGCTTCGTCACCGTGCCCTTCGAAGATGTGGTAGCGGAATTGCTGGGGAAAATTGAAAATTCTCAAATGGGGGTAATACTCAAGCGAATGATGTTACGCGCCGGAACGGCTATCGCCGAACAGCTAAATGTAGATGCCCTGGTTACCGGCGAGTGTGTGTCTCAGGTCTCAAGCCAGACCCTGAAGAATCTGGCTGTAATAGATCGGGCCACGGATCATCTCGTTCTACGCCCGCTCATTACTGCTAATAAGGAAGAGATAATTAAAATTTCTGCGGAGATTGGTGCCGAGGCATTTGCCGCTGCAATTCCCGAGTACTGTGGGGTGATCTCGGTAAATCCGACGACGCGGGCCCGACCCGAGCGCATAGCAGTCGAGGAAGACAAGTTCGATTTCGGTATTTTGGAGCGTGCCATCGAAAGCGCGGAAATGGTCACTATTGATGAATTGGTCGGTGATGATTTTTCTGACAGCGGGGTGGAGATAATGGGCATTCCTTCGTCGGATAGCATTATCATCGATATTCGCCACCCGGATGAGGAGTCCCTCATTCCACTGCAGGGTGCCGCGCTGACGGTCACGCGCATGCCGTTTTATGAGCTTCATTCCCGGCTGGCAGAACTCGACCGCGAGCAAAGCTATATGCTCTATTGTGGCAAGGGCGTGATGAGTAAATTGCAGGCCAGCCACTTGTTAGAACTTGGCTATTCCAGAGTTAAAGTTTACAAACCGGCGTAAAGGCGTAAGTTTGTGTATAATCGCCCGCCTTTCGCAGTCCCGAGACCACCGCAGTGATTGAAAATCTACGCAATATTGCCATTATCGCCCATGTTGACCATGGCAAAACCACGCTTGTGGATTGCCTGTTACGCCAGTCGGGTACGCTCGACCGCCGTGCAAAGGAAACCGAGCGGATCATGGACTCCAACGATCAGGAGCGCGAACGCGGTATTACCATCCTGGCGAAGAATACGTCGATCGTCTGGCAGGACTACCGAATTAATATTGTGGACACTCCCGGCCACGCCGACTTTGGTGGCGAAGTTGAGCGTGTATTGTCCATGGTCGATAGCGTTTTGCTGCTGGTAGATGCGGTGGATGGACCCATGCCACAGACCCGGTTCGTTACCCAAAAGGCCTTCGAGCAAGGTCTTCATCCAATAGTCGTGGTAAACAAAATCGATCGCCCCGGTGCTCGTCCCGACTGGGTGGTAGATCAAGTCTTTGATTTATTTGACCGCTTGGGCGCCAGCGATGAGCAGCTGGATTTCCCAGTGATCTTCAGTTCTGCAATTGAGGGTATAGCGGGTCTTGATCACGCGGAAATGGCCAGCGACATGACGCCCTTGTTTGAAACGGTGATTAAGCATGTACCTGCGCCCGACGTCGATCGCGACGGGCCTCTACAGATGCAGATAAGTGCGCTGGACTACTCGAGTTATGTCGGTGTAATCGGGGTAGGCCGGATAAGTCGTGGTTCAATCACGCCCAATACTCAGGTTCAGGTTATTGATCGGGAGGGCAAGTCTCGCCGCGGCAAGGTACTGCAAATTATGGGTTACCTGGGCTTGGAGCGGGTTGTCGCCGAGGAGGCGGAGGCTGGCGATATTGTTTGTGTCACCGGCATCGATGGTTTGAATATTTCCGACACACTGTGCGATCCGGATCACCTCGAGGCGCTACCTCCTCTGTCTGTCGATGAGCCTACCGTCAGCATGACGTTCCAGGTTAACGACTCACCTTTCGCGGGTAAAGAGGGTAAATATGTAACGTCGCGTAACCTCAAAGAAAGGCTGGAAAGGGAATTGGTTCACAATGTCGCTCTGCGTGTTGAGCCGGGTGATACGCCGGACCGGTTTGTGGTTTCAGGCCGTGGCGAGCTTCATCTGTCGGTGTTAATCGAATCGATGCGCCGCGAGGGCTACGAGTTAGGCGTTTCCAGACCTGAAGTTATTCAACGCGAGATTGATGGTGAGCTACAGGAGCCTTATGAGTCCCTATTGGTGGATGTCGAAGAGCAACACCAGGGCGCGATCATGGAGGAGCTGGGCAATCGCAAAGCCGAACTGGAGAATATGGTGCCCGACGGCAAGGGTCGGGTTCGACTCGAGTTTATGATTCCGGCGCGAGGCCTGATCGGTTTCCGGTCACTATTTTTGACGCTGACCTCCGGTGGCGGCATTCTGACCCACGTATTTGACCACTACGGTTCGGTGAAAACTGGCGATTTGGCTAGTCGTGTTAACGGCGTGCTGGTATCTCTGGTAGGTGGAAAAACGCTGGCCTACTCGCTGTTTACCCTGCAGGACCGTGGGCGGTTGTTTATCGACCCCAATGGTCAGGTCTACGAGGGACAGATCATTGGTCTGCACAGCCGCGGCAACGATTTGACCGTCAACCCCACCAAGGCCAAGCAGCTGACTAACGTGCGCGCCGCTGGTACCGATGAAAACCTGCTCCTTTCTCCTCCGACACGCCACACACTCGAGCAGGCGTTGGAGTTTATTGAAGACGATGAGCTTGTGGAAGTTACGCCGTCCAGTATTCGTCTGCGGAAAAAGCTGCTCAAAGAGTCCGACCGACGCCGTGCAGGAAGATTGTAAAAGGGAAGAATTAGCCTAAACAGAATTGGCAAGCCCGACCAAATCAGAGTTACTATAAGCGCCTTGTCCGGGGTGCTTATAGATGCTCACACACTTTCCCGAAATTCGTCCATACGCTGTTCACAGGCTTGCTGTGGAAGACCCTCACGAGCTCTATCTCGAGGAGAGCGGCAACCCGGACGGGATTCCGGTGCTCTTTGTGCACGGTGGTCCCGGTGGCGGTAGCGATCACAACAGTCGTCGCTACTTCGATCCGGAACATTATCGTATCGTTGTGTTTGATCAGCGTGGCGCTGGCCGTTCGACACCCCATGCCCTGCTTGAGGGCAATAACACTCAGGCCCTGATCGGGGATATCGAAGCCATTCGCAGCTATCTTGGTATAGATCGCTGGATGCTATTTGGCGGATCCTGGGGATCAACGCTGAGCCTGCTTTACACTCAAGCACATACCGAGCGGGTGCTCGGCTTGGTCTTGCGTGGAATTTTTCTATGCAGAAAGAAAGACGTGAGCTGGTTCTATCAAGATGGCGCTGGACGCTTGTTTCCGGACTATTGGGAGGAGTATATCCAGCCCATTCCAAAGCCTGAACGAGAAGATTTTATCAGTGCTTACTACAAGGTGCTGACTGGCGAGAATGAGGTGGCCAGGATGGCTGCGGCCAAGGCGTGGTCGGTGTGGGAGGGGCACTGTTCGACGCTGCGGCCAAATTCTAACGTGGTCGATCACTTCACCGACCCCCATACGGCAATGGCAATGGCACGCATAGAGGCCCACTATTTTTACCATCAATGCTTTGTCGAAGAAAATCAGATTATCGAGCACGCCGAGCAGCTGCACGGTGTTCCCGGAATCATTATCCATGGCCGCTACGATAGCGTTTGTCCCTTGGATCAGGCGTTCGAGTTGCACAGACACTGGCCAGACGCACAGCTGAACATCATTCGTGATGCTGGGCACGCCGCTACTGAGCCGGGCACCACCGATGCATTGATTCGCGCAACCAATGAAATGGCTCAGCGCTTTTGAAGGCATTGATCCAAAGGGTCAGCGAGGCGAGGGTCAGCATCGACGGGGAGATCGCCGGAGAAATCGGTAGCGGCCTGCTAGTGCTCCTGGGCCTGGATCGAGACGATGGTCGGCAGCACCTCGACAGAATGGTCAGCAAGCTACTTGGCTATCGAATTTTTGCCGACGATGACGGGAAAATGAATCTCTCGGTAACCGATACCAGCGGCGGAGTGTTGGTGGTGTCTCAGTTCACGCTCTCCGCCGACACCGGGCGAGGCTTGCGGCCCAGCTTTACTACAGCTCTTCACCCCGACAAAGCCGAACCCCTGTATGCGCAATTCATCGATCTATTGCAGGATCGTCACTCTCCTGTGGCTCAGGGACGCTTTGGCGCCGACATGCAGGTTTCCTCTGTTAATGACGGGCCCGTAACATTTATGCTGGAAGTACATTAGGCGATGTACCGCTGCTTAGCAGCGCGTTGAAAAAGTCTTTGGCGAGTGCAGCGCGAGGCGTTTTTAGGCGAGAAAGCGGAGTTTATATGCACATAAATGAGCATTTTGAGTCTAAAAACAACGAAGCGATGTACCGCCAAAGGGTTTTTCATAGCGCTGCTAGTGGTGGTGACCACCGATTCCATGGGCATGCCCGTGTGATGTTTCCTCCTCCGTGGCAACACGCACATCGGTTATTTCTACCTCGAAGTTAAGCACCTTGCCGGCCAGAGGGTGGTTAGTATCCACGTCTACCATGTGGCGCCCAACCTTAATAACGACTACCGTCCGCTTGCCCTGGTCGGTTTGCATAGCAACCACCTGGCCGCGCTTCAGCTTCCCCTGGTGGATAAGGTGCTTGGCGGGCACGCGCATTGACGATCCCTCGCTGCGCAGGCCATAGCCATCGATGGCGTCGACGGTGACCTCGAACGATTCACCTGCCTCGCGTCCGGTCATGGCTTGCTCAAGCCCTCGAATTATATTGTTGGCACCGTGTAAGTACTGGGTGGCATGGTCATTCCGAGACGTTTCGAGCTGGGTCCCGTCCTCATCTTTCAGTGTGTAGTGGAAGCTGACGACTGTTTGATTGTTAATATTCATAACTTGGGATTTCTCCCCTCGGCTAATAATTGCTACTATGAGTTGGTGTAAAGTGTCAGGGCACACCATGGCCCAATCACAGGAATAACCAATGTTAGCAAATACAGAGTTGTCTGCGGATTTTTATACGCTAAATCAGCAATATAAAAGGCTGGTGGCTGGGCTGTTGGATATTGTCGATATCCCTAAAATTCTGCTGGAAATTGGTCCCGATGATATAAACCCGGGAGAAAAAATTTCTGGCGACCGTATCTACCTTATTGAGAGTGGCTCGCTAGAGGTGATATATCATGAGAAATCGCTTTACACTCTCGAAGATGGTGACCTGATACTGCCGGACATCGCGGGTAGCTCAGATAAGAACGCAACGGTCACCTATGGCATCGACGCTGGAGCTAGTCTCTCCAGTTATTCCGCTCTGGAATTTATGCGGCAGATTTTCGACGATCCTGCGGCTAGTAAACTGTGGACCCGAATTTTGATCACACACCAGGGCTTGCTGCTACGAATAAACGGAGCACTGTCTGCACTCGAAACCTATATCACCCCCGGCTATGAGATATTCAGCCCCGGAGATACCATTATAAAACAAGGTGATTTGGCTGATTTCGTTTTTAACCTCACCGAGGGTAAAGCCGAGGTTGTTGTCGATGGCGTCACTGTTGGTGGTATTGAGGAGGGGGAGATTTTTGGTGCCATGGCTGTCTTAACCAACGCCACACGCAGCGCTACCGTGTTGGCAAGAACTCGCTGCTCTGTGGTCAAGGTTCCCAAAGACCAATTTACCGATTTGATCAAGAGCGACCCGGCAACTATACACAGCCTGCTTATCGATATGGCAGGGTCTATCGTCAACCTAAACGAACAGCTGGTCGGCCTCCGCGGCACCTATCTGAACTGATCCGAAATTTTCTAGCGGTACCCAATGACAGAAAACGAAGTTATCCGACCTGACGGAATCGAGCAGGTTTCCATGCGGGATTACGCTGAAAAAGCGTATCTCGATTACTCCATGTACGTTATTTTAGATCGCGCATTACCCCATATTGGCGATGGGTTGAAGCCGGTTCAACGACGTATCGTTTACGCTATGAGCGAGCTTGGCCTTAAGGCAAGCGCCAAGTTCAAGAAGTCGGCGAGAACGGTGGGCGATGTTATTGGTAAGTTTCATCCCCATGGAGACAGTGCGGCCTATGAGGCGATGGTGCTCATGGCGCAAGATTTTTCCTATCGCTATCCGCTGGTCGACGGGCAGGGTAACTGGGGCTCGCCGGACGACCCCAAGTCATTCGCCGCGATGCGCTATACCGAATCTAGGCTGACGGCCTATGCAGATGTTTTGTTATCCGAGCTGGCTCAGGGCACAGTGGCGTGGTCGCCAAATTTCGACGGCACGCTTGAAGAACCGGTAACGCTGCCGGCAAGAGTCCCCAACATTCTTCTTAACGGTACCACGGGAATAGCCGTTGGAATGGCTACCGACATCCCTCCCCACAACCTGACCGAGGTTGTGGCTGCCTGCATACACATGTTGGACAACCCGAAGGCGGGAGTTGCAGAGCTGTGTGAGTATATCCAGGCGCCCGATTTTCCCACCGAGGCGGAAATTATCACACCGCGCGAGGATATTCTGGCCCTATATGAAACCGGACGCGGCAGTTTGAAAATGCGAGCTGAGTGGACCAGGGAAGATGGCGATATCGTGGTGACAGCATTACCCCACCAGGTTTCCGGATCCCGGGTGCTGGAACAGATTGCCCTGCAGATGCAGGCCAAGAAGTTGCCGATGGTCGCTGACCTTCGCGACGAATCCGACCACGAAAACCCCACCAGACTTATCGTGGTGCCCAAGTCCAACCGGGTTGATATCGAAGCATTGATGAGTCACCTGTTTGTTACCACAGACCTCGAGCGTAATTATCGTATCAATATGAATATGATCGGGGTCAACGGGCGTCCAGCGGTGAAGAACCTCGCCACCATCATCAGGGA
>JBLHKV010000103.1:0-12133 GCA_047618115.1 Halieaceae bacterium
CAATGCCGATCATTTTCCTGTACATTAGCGCGCTATTTTTCACGCACACCCAAAAATTATTGAGAACCACGATGTCTGACTTATCTCTTTACAGAAATATTGGTATTTTCGCCCACGTTGACGCGGGTAAAACCACCACAACTGAGCGCATTCTGAAGCTGACCGGCAAAATTCATAAAACCGGTGAAGTTCATGATGGAGCGGCCACAACCGACTTTATGGAGCAAGAGCAAGAGCGTGGTATTACCATTCAGTCTGCTGCCACGACCTGTTTCTGGAAGGATCATCGGTTAAACATCATTGATACGCCAGGACACGTTGACTTTACAGTCGAGGTATATCGCTCCTTGAAGGTTCTCGATGGCGGCGTGGGCGTGTTTTGCGGCTCCGGCGGTGTTGAGCCCCAGTCCGAAACAAACTGGCGTTATGCCAACGATTCCGAAGTCGCACGGATTATTTTCGTCAATAAGCTGGACCGCATCGGTGCTGACTTCCTGCGGGTCGTCGACCAGGTTGAAAAGGTTTTAGGTGCAAACCCACTGGTAATGGTCCTGCCAATAGGCCTCGAAGAAGACTTTATTGGCGTAGTTGATCTCCTTACTCGAAAAGCTCACACATGGCCCGACCCCGGTAACCCCGAAAAATTCGATATCGGTGATGTCCCTGAAGACATGGTAGATGAAGTCGAGGTGTGGCGTGAAAAATTGCTCGAAATGGTTGTCGATCAAGACGACGACATTATGGAAGCATACCTTGATGGAAATGAGCCCTCGATGGCTGAAATCAAACATTGCATTCGAGAAGGCACACGTAAACTGGATTTTTTCCCCACTTACTGTGGTTCCGCATTTAAGGACAAAGGTGTTCAATTAATATTGGACGCGGTTGTTGATTACCTGCCATCGCCAACAGAAGTTGATCCTCAGCCGCTAACGGATGAAACCGGAGAGCCTACCGGCGAATTTGCAACCGTGTCGGTCGATGAGCCATTCCGTGGACTGGCCTTTAAAATTATGGATGACCGTTTTGGCGCACTGACCTTTACGCGAGTCTACTCCGGTGTACTGAACCGGGGCGATAGCATCCTAAACTCCTTTACGGGCAAGACAGAACGTATTGGTCGTATGGTTGAGATGCACGCGAATGATCGAAATGAAATTGATCGTGCTCAGGCTGGCGACATTATCGCTATTGTCGGGATGAAGAATGTACAAACCGGCCACACGTTGTGCGACCCAAAACACCCCTGCACGCTGGAAGCAATGGTTTTCCCTGAGCCTGTAATCTCAATTGCTGTTGCGCCAAAAGACAAAGGCGGTGCAGAGAAGATGGGGATCGCCATAGGCAAGATGATAGCTGAAGATCCATCGTTTCGTGTTGAAACAGACATCGATTCCGGCGAGACCATACTCAAAGGAATGGGTGAACTTCACCTGGATGTGAAGGTTGATATCCTGAAGCGTACTCACGGTGTCGAACTCACCGTAGGAGAGCCACAGGTTGCCTACCGCGAAACCATCACACAGGAAGTGGATGATTCATACACCCACAAGAAGCAATCTGGTGGATCGGGTCAATTTGGTAAGATCGACTACCGCATCAAGCCCGGTGCGCCCGGTTCTGGCTTTGTATTCTCCTCATCAGTTGTTGGCGGTAACGTTCCCAAAGAATTTTTCCCAGCTGTCGAGAAGGGCTTCAGGAGCTTGATGGGCGAAGGTACAGTTGCCGGCTTCCCAGTTTTGGACGTTGAAGTCGAATTGTACGACGGCGGCTTCCACGCGGTTGATTCTTCGGCCATCGCCTTTGAACTCGCTGCCAAAGGTGCATTTCGCCAAACAATGCCCAAAGCTGGCGCGCAATTGATTGAGCCAATAATGAAGGTTGACGTTTTTACTCCAGATGACCACGTGGGCGATGTTATCGGCGACTTGAACCGTCGCCGCGGCATGATTAAAGATCAGGACGCAGGTGTCACAGGTGCTCGTATTAAAGCAGACGTCCCTCTTTCGGAGATGTTTGGTTACATCGGCCATCTGCGCACAATGACTTCTGGACGAGGTCAGTTCTCGATGGAGTTCTCACACTACCTGCCCTGCCCACAAAATGTGGCTGAGACGGTTATTGCTGCGGTCAAAGAGCGCAAAGCAAATAAATGATAAGCTATTGATATTATTGAAAAACCGGCAATTAGCCGGTTTTTTTTCGACCGAAATCTGCTTTCTGGAAACTCGTCTCAAAGACCGATCATTCTGTCGCTTACGCGAGGGATATATTCCCCATATTCAGTTTCCTCAACCCAGATCAGCCGAGTGGAGCAGATATCGTATGGCGTTTACCACCGAGTCTGGCCACTAGCGGCGATAATCCAGAACTTCGCGTAGAGCTGTAATCGGTAGCTGAGTCAAATCGGATGAATCTGAAGTTCAGCAAGCCAGCATGGAAGAATAGTCACGCTCGCGCCGTGGTAGTGACACATGGACATACTGGGCTCGACCTGAGCGCTATAAACCTATATAATATGCGCCTCATTTTTCGCGTGTTGCCGATACTCCCGTTTCGGAAAACACTCTCCAACACTCAGGACTAATCCGTTGATATCAACAGCAAATATCACCATGCAATTTGGTGCCAAGCCCTTGTTCGAGAATATCTCGGTTAAATTCGGTGACGACAACCGCTATGGCCTTATCGGTGCCAACGGCTGTGGTAAGTCCACCTTCATGAAAATCCTGGATGGCAGTCTGACGCCCACCGCCGGCAACGTCTCAATCACCCCCAACGAACGCATCGGCAAGCTGAGCCAGGATCAGTTTGCCTTTGAATCCTTCTCGGTGATCGACACGGTAATCATGGGGCACGAGGAACTGTGGGCGATCAAACAAGAGCGTGACCAGATTTATGGACTAGCTGAGATGTCCGAAGCAGACGGCATGAAAGTGGCGGACTTGGAAATCCAGTTCGCAGAAATGGATGGCTATAGCGCCGAAAGCCGCGCAGGAGAAATTCTAATGGGTGCTGGTATCGCCCAGAAGCTACATTTCGGTCCGATGAGTGAAGTGGCGCCGGGCTGGAAGCTACGCGTACTACTTGCCCAGGCACTGTTCTCCGACCCAGATATCCTGCTGCTGGACGAGCCTACCAACAACCTGGATATCGATACCATTCGCTGGCTCGAAGCAATGCTCAACGAGCGTAAGTGCACGATGATTATCATTTCGCACGATAGACACTTTCTGAATGCTGTGTGCACACACATGGCCGACATAGACTACGGTGAATTACGCGTCTATCCGGGAACCTATGACGACTTTATGACCGCCTCGACCCAGGCCCGCGAACGCATGCAGTCCGAAAACGCCAAGAAAAGTGCGCAAATCGCCGACCTGCAACAGTTTGTCAGTCGATTCTCTGCCAATGCTTCCAAAGCCAAGCAGGCTACCTCCAGAGCCAAGCGTATCGAAAAAATAAAACTGGACGACATCAAACCTTCAAGCCGGGTCAGCCCCTATATTCGTTTCAAGCAAGACAAGAAACTGCATCGTCAGGCACTTATTCTGGAGAATCTGGGCCACGGCTTTGAAAATGAGCATCTATTCAGCAAGGGAAATATTATTCTGGAAGCAGGTGCTCGTCTCGCTGTTATCGGGGAAAACGGCGCGGGAAAGACCACCTTGTTACGCGGCTTGATGAATGAGCTAAAACTCAACACTGGCGTCATTAAATGGTCTGAGAATTCTACGCTGGGCTATTGTCCCCAGGACGGTACCGCCGATTTCGATAGTAAACTGAACCTATATGACTGGATGAGTCAGTGGCGTAAACCCACCCATGATGACCAGATTGTGCGTGCCACGCTGGGCCGCCTACTATTCTCCTCAGATGATTTCATCAAGTCGGTAAAAGTGTGCTCCGGTGGTGAGAAAAACCGCCTTTTATTCGGAAAGTTGATGATGATGGACACTAACGTCCTGCTTCTTGACGAGCCCACCAACCACCTGGACATGGAGAGTATTGAAGCTCTGAACCTCGCACTGGAGCACTATGAGGGCACGCTGATCTTCGTCAGCCACGACCGTGAATTTGTGTCATCTCTGGCCACTCGTATTCTCGATATCAAAAATCATGAATTCATCGATTTCCAGGGAACATACGAGGAGTACCTGGACAGTCAACAAGTCACGGAAAGATCGGCCGTCGCTGTTTAAGTAATTTCATCTGAACCTGGGTTACTTCAGCTCGTTGGAGGACTTGCCAAGCACCTGACGTGCAACAATCAATTGTTGTACTTGCTGTGTTCCTTCAAAAATATCAACGATTTTTGAATCGCGCGCAAACTTTTCCAACAGATAGGTTTCGCTATAGCCAAGGCTCTGACAGAGTTCCACGCAACGCAGCGTCACATAATTGCCCATACGGCCGGATTTGGCCTTGCACATCGAAGCCTCCTTGGAGTTAGGCTGTTTGTTGTCCGCCATCCAAGCGGCCTTCAGGACTAACAAACGAGCACCCTCCCACTCGGCCTCCATTTTATAAAGCTCTGCTTCCACGGCGCTAAGGTTGCGTGGCATTTTATTGTAATCCAGCGACAAACCTTCCTCCGCCAACAACTCCTGTGTTAAGTCCAGCGCAGCGCGAGCCACGCCAACCGCCATTGCTGCGACCGGGGGACGCGTGTTATCGAACGTTTGCATCACTCCGCCAAAGGCTTTCTTGCGGCCTTCCTCAGTAGTGGCCACTGCGGGGCTACCGAGAATGTTCTCGAGTGGGACGCGACAATCGATAAAGGAGATGGCGGCAGTGTCTGATGCGCGTATACCCATTTTGTACTCGAGCCGGGTGACCTCACAGCCAGGGGTACCCTTCTCCACGATGAACGATTTGATTGCGGACTTTCCCAGCGACTTGTCCAGCGTCGCCCACACTACCAGCGTGTCGCTTCGCTCTCCGTCAGTGACAAAAATTTTCTCGCCGTTGATCACCCACTCCTCGCCATCCTGCACTGCCGTGGTCGAAACATTAGCGGAATCAGACCCAGTGCCAGGCTCGGTAATGCACATGGCTGCATACGCACGGCGGTACTTCTGCTTCTGTTCGGGAGTGCCCACGGCATTTATTGCAGCATTGCCAAGACCGTTAGCAGGCATACCGAGGAACAAGCCCAGATCGCCCCATGCAAGAGCCTCCACACCGATAACTGCACCCATATTACTGCCGTTTTTGACCCGCACACTGTCAGATGCATCTGCCGCCATAGCCCCGGCTTTACCACCATCGGCCGGCGCCGCGCGAGCACCGGAAATCAGCTTCGCTACCTCCTCCATTTCTTTCGGGTAGGTGTGCTCGGCCTTGTCGTACTTGCGAGAAATCGGGCGCATCATGTGCTCCGCAAGCATCCGCGCATTGTTGTAGGTTTCCTGGAGTCTGCTGGATAATTCTAACTGGATCATAATGTTTGTCTCCTTATACGCTAGCGACGCCGTCGAGAATTGCAATGGCCCGCAGGTTCCGATACCACAACTCCACCGGGTGCTCTCGGCAAAATCCATGGCCACCTAAAAGTTGTACGCCATCGGTACCTATCTTCATGGCATGCTCTCCACAGGCGACCTTAGTCAGGTAGGCCTGTTTATGAAAACCTATACCCTGCTCAGCCTGGGATGCGGCGCGCCATACCATCAAGCGCATAGCCTCTAGTTCGATCGCCATATCTGCCACCATAAAGGCGACCGACTGCCGATTGCTGATCGGCTCACCGAAAGCAATTCGTTCATTTACATACGGCTTGACGTAGTCCAGTACACCCTGACAGGTGCCTACCGCCAGTGCGCAGATACCGATACGAGACAGGTCTACAAATCGCTGTAAGTCAAAATTGCCTTCTCCAAGTAGGGAGTCCGCAGGCAGTTTTACGTCATTAAATTCAAGGGAAGCCATTTGTAGCGTACGCAATCCCATATGCGACTCTTCTACGCGAGTCATCCCTTCTGAATCGCCCTGCACAATAAATGCCGCGGGGCCCCCTCCTTCCAAACTGGCGACCACCAACACCAATTGGGCATCCAGCCCAAGGGGCACCATACACTTGCGGCCATTGAGAACGTAGCCATCACCCACCTGAGTAGCGGTGCACTGGATATCCATGGGATCAAAACTGGCGCGGGGTTCCATCAGGGCTGTCGTCGCAGCATAAAAAGTCCCATCGCAAAAACTCGGTAAATATTTCTCTCGCTGGGCATCGGTACCCTGATCTAACAGCGTATTCACAAAAGCCTGAGGCGTAATCGTACCGAGAGCCAGGGCCATGTCGCCCACTGCCAAATCCTCTGTATTTAAGGCATTTGAGATGGGAGATCGTTCCATTCCTGCACCACCCAGTGCCTCCGGAATGGGTAATAGCGCCAGACCAAGCTCGGCCGTTTTGTCATAGAAACCGGGTGGTGTTGCACCTTTTTCATCACTCGACGTAGCGATACTGCGAATCTCAGCCTGAGCAAAACGCTGCATGGTTTCCTGGCTCATACGCTGCTCATCTGTCCGAGTCAGATCAAACAACCTGCTTCCTTTCTTTTCGCTCATAAATTACCTCTTAAAGGTCCATCTGAAGGAGTCCAGCTTAGCATCCATCTTGCGAAATCCACCCTTAAGCAACCTGCCAATGAGCAATAGCAACCAGCAGCGGTAATGCGATGGCTGTGCGAATAAGGAAAACAATAGCGAGTGTCGATATCGGTAGCGGAATTTTCGATCGATAAATGAGTACACCGGTTTCCGCCATAAAAATAAGCTGTGTCACCGAGAGCCCCGCCAGAACGAAGCTGGTAATCGGAGAACTGATACCCCCGGCAATAACCGCTGGTACGAACTGATCCAGAAATCCTATGATGAGGCCGGGAGCAGCTACCGAGGCTTCGGGAACAGCCATCAGATTTAAAAGGGGCACTAGGGGTAGCGTCAGAAAGTGCAATATCTCTGTGTGATGGTAGGTGACCAACGCGAGGAATTCGATCGTCATCGCCACTGGCATCATTGCAAAAAATAGATCGAATGTTGTCGAGAATCCGGAGCGCAGCATTTCCCATAGTGAAGGCCCACTCGCGGCGCGTTTCAACCCCTCGTCCCGAGCCCAGGCGAAAGTACTGACGCCCGCCTGCACTTCTTCATGTATCTGTCGGCCAACCGGGGCATAGTACTCATCTGGCATTCGCGACAGCGGTGGCAACCGCGGTGTGATAAGCGCACAAATAACGCCAATGAATATCATCGCCATGTACAACGTGCCACCGTATTCATCGATCCCGGCAACGTCGGCAATAAGGAACACAAAGGGCACCGAGACGACTGAAAAATTTGTGGCAATAACTGATGCTTCCCGAGCCGTATAGAAACCGCCCTCATACTGCCTGGAGGTAACCAGTACCGCTATACTTGACGAACCTACCCAGGAGGCGAGGGCATCAATTGTTGATCGACCGGGTAAGCCAAACACCTTTTGGAAGAACCTGCGCAGCAGCGTTCCTATGAACTCGAGCAGACCGTAATCTGTCAGGAGTGGCATCAACATCGCGCCTGTTCCGATCAGGCAGAATATGATGGCTGCAATATCAAAATATGCGGTGCCACCCGTGGCGTCGCCGATGATCCACTCGGGGCCCAACTGCAACAAAGTCATTCCACAAAATAGCCCTCCAGCGCAGCGCATGATAAGTGCGAACGGGCCCGCCAAAAAAACATGTGCCACCCCGGGGAATCTCTTTCGCAACGAGGCTGGCCCTAGCGTGTAAATTGGCGTCAGTAGCGCAGACAGAATAAATACCGTCGCACAAAATGTGCGCATATGAACCCCAGCTGCCTCGTTAATCCAGTCTGAGATAACACCGAGCAGTACTTTCGTGACTCCGTCGACCTCGAACGGAATTAGAAAGAGGAGGCCCCCAAGTGCAGAGGGCAGCATGAATTTAAGGTATGTAGGAATGTTGTGATATCTATTTTCCATAAATAAGATTCCGACCATCGGTCAAAGAACAATTCGAAATCTCGAACGTGCATGCGTCCACAGTGATATTTCCTTGCCAGATGATGGCGGCGTAGCAATTTTATCAAACAAATAGTAACAGCAAGCGACGAACTAATGTAACGCGGACCCGGTTTTCAACAGTGATCTATGTTGTACACTCGCCACTATGAAAAACTCATCACAGCAGATGCTCGCCGGAGCACTTGAAACGCTACCGCTGGTTATTGCGGCATTCCCATTTGGTGTCGTTTTTGGGGCATTGGCACAAAGCTCCGGATTCAGCTTCGCCTTCACCATCAGCATGTCGGTGTTTGTATTTGCCGGCGCATCACAATTTATTGCCATTACACTATTGGCCGCTGCGACACCGGCTCCGCTAATAATCACAACCGTGTTCGTAGTTAACCTCAGACAAATGCTCTATTCAGCAAATCTAATGCATCGTGTTGGCAACTGGTCCCAGGCCTGGCGCGCTCTACTTGCGTTCTGGTTGACCGACGAAACTTTTGCAGCGGTTTCGGACCGGATTGCGCGACACGCCGACGCGCCGGATTTTCGTTGGTTTTATCTTGGCTCAGCCCTGTTCATGTACAGTTTCTGGCAAATCAGCACAGCGGCAGGGTATACCATCGGCGAACAGGTTCCGGAGCTGGCCGGTTGGGGTCTCGACGTCGCCATGATTGTTGCATTTGTCGGTATTGTCGCACCTGCACTACGCCATCAAGCTGACTGGGCCTGCGCCTTCACCGCGTTCACAAGCGCCGTACTGAGCTATCACTGGCCACACCAAACCGGCCTTTTGTTCTCTTCTGTGCTTGCGATTACCGTTGGCGTAATCGCAAAACGAAGGAGTCAGGCTCGTGAATGAGTTCAGTCTAATAGCGATGATGGCGCTGGTGACCTTCGTACCTCGCTACCTACCCTTTGCCCTGGCCGGAAGAGTTCAATTACCGCCCATCGTGGAGGAAACACTAAATTTTGTCCCTATTGCAGTACTCACCGCTATTATCGCCCAAGCCTCGCTCTATCGTGGCGGTGAGCTCAGTTTGAGTCTCGACAATCATCACGCCTTGGCAGCATTGGCGGCATTCGCCACAGCCGTGATAACACGTCATCTGTTTGTGACTATTGCGATTGGGCTGACCTGCTTTACTTTGTTAAAACTTTTCTAGGGAAAACGACAGCTCTTCTTAAGACCGCCTGAAATTTGCGACTCAAAGGCGATTTGCCGGTACCATGACAGAAAAGCGATTCATCGGATAAGGTCAACATGCCACACAGGGGATTAGGCTCCATTCTTCGCGCTATGAGCGCGCTGCTGCTCGGGATCGCGATTCTCAACGTGGGCTCGGGTGCACTGATGGCTATTATCGGCGTGCGACTATCGGCGCAGGGCACTTCGAGCCTCGTTATTGGGGCCATCACATCTGCCTATTTCCTGGGCTTGCTGTTTGGCGCGTTGTTTGGAACAAAGGTGATAGACCGGGTCGGTCACATTCGCGCGTTCGTGGTCTACGCCGCAATCGGAGCTCTATCAATACTACTGTTGGTGTTCGCAGACGATTCACTACCTGCGTGGCTGGTGCTGCGCATGAGCGCTGGTTACGGAATGGCCGGCCTCAGCATGATTGCAGAAAGTTGGCTCAATCACCGCGCTACCAACGCCACCCGAGGGCGGGTGCTATCGGTGTACATTATTGTAATGAATGGTGCCTTTGCCGTCGGACCGCTAATGCTCAACGCTGGCGATCCCGCTGGCACCGGACTGATAGTAGTGGCCGGAATTTTGTTTATCGCGGCAATGCTACCCGTGGCGCTGACTCGTACAGGTAATCCTGAAATCGGCGAGCAGACACGCTTTGGTCTATTCCGCTTGTTCGCGCGATCACCACTGGGCGTCATCGGCGCGCTGACTGTCGGCCTGGTGGAAAGTGCGGTGTTTGGTATGGGGGCTGTCTATGGCAACGCCATTGGACTGGATACCGCCCAAATCTCTATCTTCCTATCAGTAGCGCTCGGCGGCGTCCTCATCCTACAGTTTCCACTGGGAGCACTGTCGGACAAATACGATCGCGAGAAGCTGATACTGGCGATGGCGATGACATGTGGTTGCGCGGCGGCCCTTCTCGCTCTTCTCGAAGATCCTCCTTTTGGTCTGTTGCTGATGCTCGGCTTCATTGTCGGAGGGCTCGCTAGCCCGCTATATCCACTTTGTGTGGCCGAAGCTAACGACTGGCTCGAAGCAGACGAACTGGTCCCGGCTGGCGCGAGCCTGGTCTTGGCTTACAGCCTGGGCGCAACGGCCGGCCCCTTGGCAAGTTCGGCCGCTATGTCGGCCCTCGGGCCCGGTGGTTTATTTGTTTACACCGCTGTGGTGCTATTGGGTCTGGCCTGTTTTGCCACATATCAATTATATGAACGCCGCTCCAGGCCCACTGCTGAACAAACGGCCTTCCAGCCGGTTTCGTGGGTAAGTCCTGTCGCCGCCCATCTAGATCCACGAGCGCCAGCGGAGCCAGACTATGACGAGGAAACGGGGGAGTACTGGGAAGACGACGAGAGCTCCGGTATTTCGCAATAAAAATCCGCTTCCACCTTGACGCTGGAAGGCGAGTTCAGGTGTGCGCCGGCACTCCAGGACGGCATCACCATCGAATACAGACCACTGCCTCCCGACATCAGCACGAGAATTTGTTCTGGACCTCGAAAAGCATACCGTCTTTTGGGGTTGTCGCCCGCAAACGCAGGCATAAGGCGGGTAATCTCTGCACCCTCCATACAGCTTCGCTGGTAGATCTCCTGTGCTATATTTTGCCGCGTAAGACCTGCCCTGTGCAGTACATCGGCATGTTCGGGGTTGAGCACCACCGTCGCAGTTCCGCCGGTGAGGACGGCGTTGTTGGTAGTTGGATTGGCTAACCCGATTGCCAATAAGTCGAGCAGAGACTTGTAGTGCTCCGGGGCGTCAGCGTCACCAACATATATAACCGAATGTGGCGCCTCTGCGCCAATGACGGTCACCACGCTATCCTCGGCTGCAAAGCCGAGGTCGACGTGCAACGGCGGAAATGGGCTGTTTTCCTCATCTTCCGCGAGGCAATAGGTGAATTTACCGGGGTGACCGAGCAGGGCCATGTCGGAACTACCCGGTCTACCCTTGCCAATATTGATCATCGCCAGGCGCAATGCTCGGCCAATAGAGGCATTTGCCCGGTGACCCGGCCCCAGTGCACCGTAGCCACTAGCAATGGGCCCACAACTATGCCGAGCGGGCCCATTAACAATGATCAAGGGGGCAGTACAGTGTGTCGTTGCCTGCATTTCGGTCAAATCAAAAATCGGATCGATCACGGCTTTAATCGCCGCCACGACAACGGGCATATAGTCGGGCAGGCACCCCGCCATAACGGCTGCAACGGCCACTTTTTCAATGGACGCAATGCCGTGGCCTGGACCCATAGCGCCCAAAATCATATCGGCATCCTGACCGGAGGCCAATACCATACGTCTGACTCGCTCGGCGCTGGGAATGACCACCGGTAGCCCGTCGGTACAACCGCGTGCATGCAACTCTTCCAGGGCGGCCTCTTCGTTGGCTGCAGATAATAGTTCAGCCACCTGTCGACTCCAGCGCGGCTATAACTTTTACAGCGATATCTTGCGCCACTCTTCGAATGTTTTCTATGCCGCTACCGGCAACAGGGTGAGGAAGTAGTAGCCTGGGGATGTCGGGCATGCCCAGTGACGACGCTACGAAATCGCCCTGCGACCAGAATGATTCAGTAACCAGCGCTACCGCTGGTAGGCCCAGTATTGCCAGATTAAAGCCGTCACGCACGGTGCCGGTTGTGCAGGAGCCTCAGTGCCCGTAGGCGGCCACCGCCGCAGCGCACTGACTAGTAATTTCGGTCAGCATCTCCTCGTTGGCGGCTACAGTAGCATTGCCTTTGTTGTAGGCGAACACCTGGATTGCTGGCTCGATAGCCTGCATAGCAGCGGCCAATTCCTCCAAAAATACTTCAGAGTCAGGAAATCCATTGGCGAGAAATCCAATGTTGACCGTGTCGGCACCCGTTATAGCAGCAGACAACGTGTATGGCACATGTTCGATACCGGTAT
>JBLHKV010000104.1:0-12023 GCA_047618115.1 Halieaceae bacterium
CGACGGCCTTCCACCCCGAGACGGAGCTGCTGGTCATTCCCCTGATGCAAGGCTGTATGGAATTCTCGGGTAACGAAGTTGATATTTTTTCTCTTGCCGAGATGCGCGAGCGGCACGGGGGCATGGCAGATCGGTCGTACTTCGAGATGCCGGGCACGGAAGGTCGCCTGGGCAAGCTCGCGGCGTATAACGTGGCCGACATGGAGGAGGTGTGGAGCGTGGAGCAGCGCGCCGCCTTCACCACCGCTGCGCTCACCACGGCAGGTGGTCTCGTGTTTGCTGGAGATATCGACCGGTGGTTCCGTGCTTTCGATATCGAAACAGGTGATGTGCTCTGGAAGACCCGACTGCAGACTTCGGCCCTCGGGTCCCCCATAACGTATGAGGTGGACGGGATTCAATACGTCGCGGTGCCCACCGGACAGGGTGGCGGGCCCCCGTGGAGAGTTGCGCTCTTCCTTTCGCCCGAATTCGCCATGACGACTCCCGAGACACAGCAACACAATGGCTTGTACGTGTTTCGGCTGGCTCCTCCCTAAGGAGCCTTGAAGAACAAAATCGAGTCGAATGGATTAGAATACCTCTCCAGATTTATAATAAGAGACAACCATGCTGACCCTCGGGCAAACCTACAACCTGAACGTATTAAAAATGACTGAGCAGGGTGCCTATGTGGATGAGTATTTGGGGTCAAGTATTTGGGGTCAGACTAAAAACTATCTGTAAATAGATTTCGAGTTTTTACTCTGATCCCAAATTTCTTCTACGTAAACGCACTATAATAGTGACTATAACTCGCTATCAGGCTATGCTATTCGTTGAGATGGCATAGCACTAAATGGGGGGTGTAATGACATACCGCTTCAGAATTTTCACCACTTTCACCATTTTCACTAGTGTGATTTTGCTTGCCGGGTTTACCGGCGCGCAGGCTCAATCGCTGTCCGACAATGCTCAGAACTCTATTGCCTCCCCCCGCGCGCTGCTGGACCGTTACTGCGTAAGCTGTCACAACGAGACGCTGAAGACGGCAGGCTTGATGCTCGATCAGGCGAATATAAGCGATGTCGGCGAAGACCCCACCTTGTGGGAACGGGTGTTGACCAAGCTCACGCTGCGGGCAATGCCACCGGTGGGAATGCCGCTGCGACCGACTGATGGTGAGTTCGAAGTATTATTGAGCCATCTTAAAACGGAACTGGATCAGCATGCAGAATCGAACCTGAATCCTGGGCGACCGGTGCTTCACCGTTTAAACCGCACCGAGTATGCGAACGCGATCCGGGACCTGCTGGCCATGGAGATCGATGCAGCGGCGTTACTGCCGCCGGACAACGTCGCTGAGGGTTTCGACAACAACGCCGAGGTGCTGATGGTTTCGCCGCTCTTAATGGAGCGGTATATGTTAGCGGCGGCTCGAATCAGCCGTATGGCCGTGGGGCCCACTGCGATGGAACCGATCAGCGAGGTGTACCGGGTTTCTCCTGACTTTATGCAACGGCAGCGCATGAGTGAGGACCTGCCGTTTGGATCGCGCGGTGGTATGGCACTAAAACACAATTTCCCTATGGATGGCGAGTACACCCTCAACGTTAAACTGCAACGCGGTCGGAACAACACCATCCGTGGCCTGCGTGAGGAACACACCCTGGATGTACACCTGGATCATGAGCGCGTCGGCACATTTAAAGTGGGTGGTGAAGTCCACGGTCGGTCGCCGCCGCTATTTGTACTTACCGCAGAAATTATGTACCAGGGGGATGCGGATCAGCAGGGATACATGTTCACGGCGGATAATGCCTTGCAGCTCCGCTTTCCGGCCAAGGCGGGGTCCCGCTTGGTGGGGGTCACCTTTTTGGACAAAGGCATAAAATCTGAAGGCATTAAGATTCCCGAGTTGACGTTGAGTGAGCTTGAAGACTACTCGGGCGGCGAACCGGCCGTGGACAGTGTGACCATCACTGGACCGTATCAGGCGAGTGGACCTGGGCAGACGGCAACTCAAGACAAGATTTTTATATGTCGACCTGCACCAGAGGCGACGCCGGCAAAGAAGGAGGCCTGCGCCCGGACCATACTCTCAAATTTGGCACGCCAGGCATATCGACGACCGGCTACTCCCGAAGAGATGGAAATTCTGTTAGATCTTTACCAGCAAGGTCAGAATCAGGATGAGTTTAAGCGCGGTATAGTGTTGGCCCTGCAGGGTATCCTGGCAGGACCTGATTTTCTGTTCCGCATTGAGCGGAGTCCGGAGAATAGCGTGGCCGGCGAGGTGTATCCGATCAGCGATCTGGAATTGGCGTCGCGCTTATCGTTTTTTCTGTGGAGCACCCTGCCGGATGAGACGCTGCTGCGGGTGGCCGAACAGGGCCGTTTGCGCGAACCTGAAATACTAAAACGAGAGGTGCAGCGAATGATGGCTGATCCGCGTTTTGAGGAATTTACCACGAATTTTGGCGAGCAATGGTTGGCAGTGCGAGCTATGGATGTCCCGGAGCCTAACATGGGAATCTTCCCTGAGTTTGATGATGAACTGCGCTCGGCCTTCAAGGATGAGGTGAGGCTGTGGTTTGGGAGCATGGTAAGGGAGAACCGCAGCGTCAAGGAAATCTTAACGTCAAACTATACCTTTGTTAATGAGCGTCTGGCCCGGCACTATGGTATCCCCAACGTAGATGGCATCCGCTTCCGTCGGGTGCCGGTGAACCAACCGGAGAGGCAAGGCCTTTTGGGTAAGGGTGGGGTTCTGATGGCAACTTCATATAACAACCGAACCTCTCCGGTGTTGCGTGGAAAATGGGTGCTGGATAACTTGTTGAACATGCCACCGCCACCGCCGCCACCTGATGTTCCAGCGTTGAAGACTGATGACGATGGGGGTAAAGCGTTGACGTTGAAGCAGGCGATGGAACAGCATCGCGCCAATCCGGTATGCGCCACTTGCCACAAGATGATGGATCCGATTGGGTTTGCTCTGGAGCAATTTGATGTGATTGGGTCATATCGCACCCGCTATACCGAGGCCAATGCCGAGGTGGATGCCTCGGGGATATTGTTTGACGGTAGTTCGTTTGGGAATACAAAGGAATTTCAGGATGTGTTACTGAAACATACTGACCGGGTAGTGCATACCATCGTTGAGAAACTGCTGACCTATGCCCTGGGGAGGAAAATCGAGTATTTTGACCAAGCTGTAGTGCGGAATATCGTGAAGCAGGCGGCCGTGGAGGATTACTCCTGGTCTTTGCTGATACAGGGTGTAATTGAGAGCGTACCGTTTCAGTACCGGCGGGTGGTGAGTCAGACAAATGATTTGCAGCCGGAGTCTACCGATAATCTGGGGCCGACTGAAAGCGAAGGCGTCTACTACGACATCGATAAAGACGAGTTGGGAATTTATGACCTGTAATAGATAGAAAGACAATGATAATACGGTTAAATGTTCAATCAAGATCAAGAGAGGGTTGTCAGCCATGATGATATTTAAGAAAAGCATTCCCCGCCGAACTTTTTTACGCGGTACAGGCGCGAGCCTCGCTTTACCGTTTTTAGATGCGATGGTTCCGGCGTTTGCAGCCGCCGAGGCGGCACGGCCGCCGCGCCGCCTCGGCTACATCTATCTGCCTAGCGGCCGAATCATAGATAGTTGGACGCCGAAAACAGAAGGTCGGAACTACGATCTGTCGCCATCGCTGGCGCCGTTTGCGCCATACCGGGAGAAGATGCTGGTATTGAGCGGACTGGATCTCAAGGCGGCGGACTTTAAACCGGGGGAAGCGGGTGCAGAACATCCCCGGTCCAGTGGTGCCTACCTGACCGGGAAGCACCCATTCAGTACGACGGTAGGGATCTCGGTAGACCAGGTGGTGGCGAAGCAGGTGGGTCAGCAGACGCCGCTGGCATCCTTACAATTAGGATTGGACCCGGCTGAATGGTCCAACGGCAATGATGGTGGATTCAGAGGTTTTTATCGCACTACCGTAAGTTGGAGCTCCAAAACCACCGCACTGCCGACGCAGAACAATCCGCGTAAGGTGTTTGAACGGCTCTTCGGGGATACCAGCTCGCTGGATCCGGAAACACAGCACCGACTCAACCGCAATCGGGGCAGCGTTTTGGACGCCGTGAACGAGCGAGTGAAACATCTTATGGGCACGCTCGACGCAGGCGACCGCTACAAAATGGCGGAGTACCTGGATGCAGTACGCGATATTGAGCGGGGGATACAGGCGGCAGAATCGCGATCAGACATGGACATCACGGGCCTGGAAAGCGTCAAGCGCCCGGCCGGTATCCCAGAGACCTACACCGAACATGCCAAGCTGATCTTTGACATGATGCACCTGGCCTATCTGACCGACATGACACAGGTGGTGACCGTTATGATGGGCCACGAAGGCGGAAACCGGACCTTTGTGGAAAAGGGTTTCAAAGAGGGACATCATTCCTTGTCTCACCATCGAGGTATTCAGGGTGCGATCGAGACGTTGAAGCAGATTGACCATTTTCAGAATGAGCTGATTGCGTATTTCCTGGAGAAGATGCAATCTACGAAGGAGGCGGATGGCAGCTCCCTGCTCGATAATTCTATGATTATGGCTGGCAGCGCAATGAGCGACGCTAACACCCACGTGCATTACAACTTGCCGACGGTCGTGTTCGGTGGCGCTCAGGGCAGACTCAAGACTGGCCGACACATCCGTTATGACGATGAGCCCTTATCGAATCTTCACCTGTTTACGATAGACGCGTTTGGTGCGTCACCAGAAGAGTATGTAGAGGGTGAAAGTGATGCCACTGGCATTTTGAAGGGTCTCGCCTGAGATCCTTAAGAGATAATTAACAAAGATCCAATCCAACGGGAACCCATAAGATGCGCCAGACAAAAGTTGTGAGTAGGTCAATCTTGGCAACGGTATTTATTAGCCTGGCCTGTCAAGTAGCGTTTGGCAGCGATGCGCCATTGCTTTCAGCGGCCAGGGAGGGCGATGTTGTGACATTGCAGTCGCTCCTGAATGAGAAAGTCGATGTGAACGAGTCCAGGGCGGACGGCAGTACGGCGCTTTCCTGGGCAGTGTATCGTGACGATATAAAGAATGTGGATCTGCTGCTTCGCGCAGGGGCCGATGCCAACTTGTCCACTGATTACGGTATTACTCCTTTAATATTGGCCTGTGAAAACGGGAATTCGGCCGTGGTGGCGTTATTACTGGCAGCCAGGGCTGCCCCCAATCGTGCCAAACTGACCGGCGAGACACCGTTGATGCGTTGTGCCAGTGCCGGCGCGGCGGCGGCGGTGAAGGCCCTGCTAGAGGCGGGAGCGGATGTGAACGCGAAGGAAAACGAAAGGGGGCAGACAGCCCTTATGTGGGCCGCGGCCGAGCAGCGTCCTGCAGTCGTGCGTGAGCTGGTGGCACACGGAGTCGACTTGCAAGCCCGCACAAAGCTGATCCCCGAACTCGAACCTTACGAAGTTGATACGCCCGGTTCTACCGTATTCGGAAGGAATTATCCTCCCACGATACGTTTTCCTGAAGTATCTGGTGGATTTACCGCCTTGCAATTCTCGGCCCAGCAGGGAGATGTGGAAACGGCGCGTATATTGTTGGAGGCGGGGGCGGATGTTAATGCACCACATCCAGAGCACGGTAGTGCCCTGGTGATTGCGATAGCCAGCGGGCATGAAGAGTTAGCGATGTATATGCTCAAGAACGGGGCGGATCCAAACATCAAGGATGCCTGGGGAGTTTCCCCGCTACACTACGCATTACATGAAGGGGTGTTGATGATGAATAATTATACACCTCCAGATGCAATAACCGATAAACGTTTAGGTTGGGAACGGCCCAACATGCCGAGGTTGGTGGCGGCATTGATAGATTATGGCGCCGACCCCAATGCCCGCATAGAATTCTCTTACGCCTATCTTGATAATCCGTTTCTAGCGCGAAAGATGGAGACCCCTGGGCAGATCGACCCGGTTGGTGCTACCCCATTGTTATTGGCGGCCGTTTCAGGAGACATGGAATCGATGCATATCCTGGAAGAAGTCTCGGACGTCAGTGCGACCACAATAGGCGGGGGCACGGTCTTGATGATGGCCGGGGGGGCAGGAGCGGAACGTCAACACCGCAGTGAGGATGAGGCCCTGGAAGCCACAAAGTTTGCCTTGTCTATTGGTGGTGGGGATGTCAATGCTCACCTGACAGAACGAGCTATGGATGGTCCGGCCAAGGGCAAGCAAGACGGTCGGACATTGCTGTATTTTGCGGTCTTACGGGGATGGACGAAACTCGCACGGTTCCTGGCAGAGCAAGGTGCGGATATGAATGTGAAGGACAGGTATGGCGTCACCCCAATGATGCTTGCCCTGGGTGATCCGGAGCAACGTCTCAAATGGCAAATCAATGGCGGTAATGACCACCGAATTCGTGGTACTAATCCTGTGATAAACCAGGAAATGGTTGATTTGCTACTGGAATTTGGCGCGGAGCCGTTTACTGGTGAGTTCGAAGATCGCAAAGGAATATAAATAAAAAACCGAGGTCTTCTGTGCTGCAATAAATTAATTTGGGTAATTTACATGTAATTTTGTGTAATTTGGGGTCAGAGTAAAAACTCGAAATCAATTTACAGATAGTTTTTACTCTGACCCCAAATTAGAATACCCCTCCAGAATAATAATATGAGGCAACCATGCTGACCCTTGGGCAAACCTACACCTTGAACGTAGTAAAAATGACTGAGCAGGGTGCCTATGTGGATGGGGAGGAACTGGGCGAAATCCTGTTGCCAACTAAATTTTGCCCCCCTGGTCTTGCGGTAGACGATCAGCTGCCCGTTTTTCTTTATCAGGATTCTGAAACCCGGCTCATCGTTACGACGCAAATCCCCAAAGTACAGGTTGGGGAATTCGCTTACCTGAAAGTCATTGAGAACACAGATTACGGTACATTTATGGACTGGGGTCTGGACAAAGACTTGATGGCACCTTTTGGCGAGCAACATGTGCCTATGGAGGTGGATAAATCCTATTTGGTGTATGTCTATTTGAATAACGCTGATGGCAGAATCACCGCTTCATCCAAAATAGAAAAGGTTCTTGATACTCAAGCGCCACACGACTTCGCTCCCGGCCAACAGGTTGACCTTATCATCGCAAACAGCACTGAGTTGGGGTTTAAGGCCATTATTAATCATAGCCATTGGGGTTTACTGTACAAAGATGAGGTGCATGAACGGCTTAGTTTTGGTCAATCAATGCGTGGTTTTATTAAATTTGTGAGACCTGATGGTAAGATTGACCTGGCCCTCAAGGAGGAACAAGACACACGAGACCAATACACTATGACAGTGGTTAATTACCTCAAGGGGCACGATGGATTTGCCGCCGCTCATGACAAAACAGATCCTGCAATAATTGAGTCGCTTTTCGGTATGAGTAAAAAATCCTTCAAGAAAGTCATCGGCAGACTCTACAAACAGCGTATTATTAAGATTGAAGCAGATGGCATTCGCCTCAACAAACAGGTCGCCAAACCAACCAAAAAAGGGATTTAACTATTAACAACAACGACATACTCCGCCGACTTCGCTATTCATTTGATTTTAATGATTCGAAAATGATCGCCGTCTTCGCACAAGCTGATTTCACAGTCACCCGCAGCCAGGTTAGTGACTGGTTAAAAAAGGACGACGATACCGAACAGGAGCCCGTTGATGACAAGATTTTGGCCTGCTTCCTAAATGGCCTGATTAACGACATGCGCGGCAAGAAAGACGGTGCGAAGCCGGAACCCGAAGACAAACTCGACTACAACATTATCTTCAGGAAACTCAAGATAGCCCTTAACCTTCAGGCTGAAGACATATTAAAAATTCTGGCGCTAGTGGATATTAAAATAAGCAAGCATGAACTCAGCGCATTTTTTAGAAAGAAAGGGCACAAGCATTACAGAGTGTGCCAGGCACAAATCCTGAGAAATTTTCTACACGGTATCCAGATAAAATACCGAGGCGATAAAAAAACCGAAAAGGAAAATGTTTGGGGTCAGAGTAAAAATTAGAATGTTTGGGGTCACTCAGACTCTGATCCTTAATTTCTTAATATCAGCCAATTGTTAATTAGCCTGCTCCCTCACTCTTACTAAGCCTGAGCTTGTATTGCAAACCTACCTGAAATAATTGATAGTTAAAAACTATTAAACGATTAGTTATATACAATTAGTTTCTATAAAGCGTGTGATTGATAATCATCAATACACATGAATAATTGGTGTATCAAGAATGGCGCCATCAATATTTGCAATTTTTTCTTCCCTTATGGAGGGCATTTTAATGCTTAAAAAAACACTATCCCTATTTGCCACTTTAGCAGTAATCATGTCATCGTTAGTGCTAATAAGCCCTGCTTATGCTCAAGGTGAACCCAAAGCCAACCAATATTGGTGGCCTGAAAAACTCAACCTCAATCCGCTTCGTCAGCATGCCGCTGAATCCAATCCCATGGGTGGAGAGTTTAATTACGCAGAAGAATTTGCAAGTCTCGACCTTGATGCCGTCAAGCGAGACCTTGAGAAGGTGATGACCGAGTCACAGGACTGGTGGCCAGCGGACTATGGTCACTATGGACCATTTTTTATTCGCATGGCCTGGCATAGCGCAGGCACATACCGTGAGGCTGATGGACGTGGTGGCGCTGCGGGTGGTCAACAGCGATTCGAGCCGCTTAACAGCTGGCCTGACAATGCCAATCTTGATAAGGCAAGACGATTGGTCTGGCCGGTCAAACAGAAATACGGTCAAAAGATTTCCTGGGCCGATTTGATGGTGCTGTCAGGAAATGTTGCCATGGAGTCCATGGGCTTCAAGACCTTCGGTTTCGCCGGTGGACGTGAAGACGACTGGGAACCAGATCTGGTTTATTGGGGACCTGAGTCTGAATGGCTCGCTGACGAGCGCCACAGTAGTGACAGAAAACTGGAAAAGCCTCTTGCCGCTGTGCAGATGGGTCTGATCTACGTCAACCCGCAAGGACCGAACGGTAATCCGGATCCTCTCCTGGCCGCCCAGGATATTCGCGAAACCTTTGGTCGTATGGCCATGAATGATGAAGAAACCGTAGCACTTATTGCTGGTGGGCATACCTTCGGTAAATCACATGGTGCCGCTGCTCCCACTGGTTGTGTGGGTCCTGAACCAGCAGCCGCTAATATTGAAGAACAGGGTTTTGGCTGGACAAACAGTTGCGGCGAGGGCAAGGGTGTAGACACCATTACTAGCGGACTGGAAGGTGCATGGACCGTCAGCCCGGCCGAGTGGACGCATAACTTCCTACAGAATCTCTATGCCTATGAATGGAAGCAGACAAGAAGTCCTGCGGGCGCAATCCAGTGGATCCCCACTGATGAATCCGCAGCCAACCTGGTGCCGGATGCGCATGATCCGTCGAAGCGACACGCGCCAATGATGTTGACCACAGACCTGGCACTCAAAGCCGATCCTGAGTATCGGCGCATTACCACGCGCTGGTTGAACAATCCTGGGGAGTTCGAACTTGCCTTCGCTAAGGCCTGGTTCAAGTTAACTCACCGTGACATGGGACCACGTGCACGCTATATAGGTGCCGAGGTTCCTGACGAAGCCCTGCTTTGGCAAGACCCCGTTCCAGCAGTGGATCATCCCTTGATTAACCAAAGAGATATCAGGCGCCTGAAGTCTGACATTCTTGCATCGGGTTTGAACATTTCAGAACTGGTGAGGACAGCCTGGGCATCAGCGTCTACTTTCCGTGGCACTGACTTACGCGGTGGAGCAAATGGGGCGCGTGTACGCCTGGCACCACAGAGGAACTGGTCTGCTAACAATCCAGCTGAACTATCTATAGTGCTGGGTGTACTGGAAGGTATTAAAGACGATTTTAATGATTCACGATCCCGCAGGAAGGTCTCCCTTGCTGATCTAATCGTGTTGGGCGGTGCCACAGCCATCGAACAGGCAGCAAAGCAGGCCGGACACAATGTAGAGGTATCTTTTACACCAGGGCGTGCAGATGCATCCCAGGCGCAAACCGATAGCCGCTCATTTGCCATACTCGAGCCTACTGCAGACGGGTTTCGCAATTACTTCGGTAATGTTAACCGGAGATCGCCGGCGGAAATGTTAGTGGACAAGGCAAACTTGCTGAGCCTTACCGTGCCTGAGATGACCGTGCTAATTGGTGGTATGCGGGCCCTGGATGCCAATACCGCTGGTACAAAACATGGTGTATTCACCGACAACCCTGGTACGTTAAGTAATGATTTCTTTGTTAATCTGCTCGACATGTCAGTTAAGTGGAATAAGTCATCTACCGAGGGTATTTACGAGGGTCGTGATCGTACGAGCGGGCAGCTAAGATGGACAGCAACACCCGTTGATCTGATATTTGGTTCCAATACCGAACTTCGAGCCGTGGCGGAATTCTATGCATCCAGCGATGCAGAAGAGAAGTTTGTGAATGACTTTGTCAAAACCTGGACCAAGGTGATGACCCTCGATCGCCTTGGTCTGGATTGATTTTAAAGCCTATCTGGGCACAGAAAAAAATAACGGCGGCGTTTAATAACCCGCCGTTATGCTTTGTACAACGCTCTCTGTTGATTCAGATTTATAGTAAAGAGCCAGGAAAGGGAATAGGACGAAGTGTAGATTAAATGTTATCAGACCTATTGTAACATCAATCAATACTTGCCTT
Organism: Halieaceae bacterium; assembly: GCA_047618115.1. GTDB lineage: Bacteria > Pseudomonadota > Gammaproteobacteria > Pseudomonadales > Halieaceae > CALJGI01. Next base: position 10,739 of record JBLHKV010000104.1, read on the forward strand.
TTTGATTCTGGAAACATTATATTATAATTATATAAGGGGTCGGAGACAATGGAGAATAATTTTCAGATGACTCCGACCTCATTGTTTTCACTACACCACAGCGAACTTCTGCCCATCAAGTGAATCATTTGTTATCCTAATAAAATCACGAATAATGGCGCAATCTACAGATGAATAAAGTTAACACAATTATTGTAAGCCTTTTCTTACTATCCCTTTGCGTAACCACCACTATCAGGGCACAGGACGCAGCTAACTATCCTGACATGTCCGGTAAAACGATTCTCATAACAGGGTCCACTGACGGACTAGGTAGAGAAGTGGCAATACGCCTGGGTAAACTTGGCGCCCATATGCTGATTCATGGTCGTAATGTAGTACGCGGGGCAGAGGTTGTTGCGGATATCAATAACAATGGCGGTAGTGCTCAGTTCTATAAGGCAGATTTTGGTTCCCTGGATAATGTCAGGAAAATGGCCGAGGCAATTAAACGTGACCATCCAGGACTTGACGTCCTGGTCAACAATGCAGGGCTCGGTGCCGGTTTTGCCGGCGGTGAAAGACAAGAAAGTGAAGACGGATACGAAATGTTATTCCAGGTAAATTACTTGTCGCATTATTTATTAACCGAACTTCTGCTCCCCACACTCATGGCGAGTGCCCCATCCCGAATCATTAATGTAGCCTCACGTGCACAGATTGCATTAAACTTCGACGACCTTAATCAGGAAAACGATCACAGCGGTAGATCGGCATATCGTCTTAGTAAAATCGCCCAGGTCATGCATACTTTTTATTATGCAGAATTACTTGAAGATACTGGCGTCACCTTCAACACGCTACACCCGGCCTCGAGAATGAATACCACCTTGGTCTTGCAAACGCCCGGTCCCGTGCGGTCTACAGTAGATGAAGGTGCCAATGTCGTGATGTACGTCGTCACATCAGCCGAACTGGAAGAGCGTACAGGAATCTATTTCAACCAGTATGACGAAGGCCGCGCCCATGATCAGGCCTATGATAAAGCTGCCCGGCAACGGCTGGATAAAATGACCCGAGATCTTATAGGTTTACTCGCCAGGGATTAAAGCCCACCTCAAATTGATCGGAGAATTGGTGTGACTTCGTCACGGTTTAATTTGACTGGATACTGGCATCCGAGGGTGTCGCTAAAGACATAAATTTCATATCCAAAGATATTCTTCAGTATGCTGGTTCAAACTGTTTAATTTTCCACGCCCGTGATATTTCATAAAGAGCAGTCAGGTAAACCGCTGTAATTTGC
>JBLHKV010000105.1:0-11949 GCA_047618115.1 Halieaceae bacterium
GCGGACGCACTACACCCTGAATTCGAGCCCATCGCCGAGAACAGCGCACGCAACCACCGCGGCGCGGCAATTGCGCTTAGCAATCCAGTACCAGGGTTCACCGATATTGCTGCCCTTCAGCAGTGTCCGCAAGGCAGTCTCGGTTTATCGCTTTACAATATGATTGTTGAGAATGGTTATGACCCGGAGGTTCTCGATCGGGAAGCCCTTAAACTTTCAGCCTTGCCACCTTCACTGCATTATCTGAACGCCCGAATTTTACAAATGCACGACGTTTGGCATTTGGTTGCAGGATATAAAACAACTTCTTCGAATGAAATTGCGATCTCCTCATTTCAATTGGCACAATTCGGTCACAATTACTCGGCCATGTTTCTTGCGGTGGGTATGGCAATGGCGGTTACCAAGGAGCCGCGAGGTTTTTCCATCATCCTGCAAATCGTCGCTGAGGCCTGGCAGCACGGCCGCGAAACGCCTGAAATGATGGATATAATGTGGGAACACGAATGGAACAGATCGTTGGAGGATATTCGCTCCAGCCATGGAATTAGCACTTACACGAGCGTGTTTCCTGTTGATCTACTGGAGACTATTGAAAGTGCCCCGTTCTGGAAAAAGCTGTGGGTGATGTACCAGCTAACCCGGTTCCACAAGCGGTTGGCGCGCGCGGTTATACCGCTGGCAAATTAAGCGGTACCACCAATAAACAGCCGATTATTGTTGTAATCAGCAGCACAATTATTCATCGCTAACAATTACTGTTATCTGCTACAGTGCCGATCTTTTGCGCTCACATGGCAGTATCCTGGAAATGCTGGAGTTTTTTTCAATTGACCCGTTCAAGTGGTCTTCAATCGGCACGGCTCTGCTTTGTGGTTGCATTGTTGGCATGGAAAGACAGATCAGAGGCAAGCCGGTCGGTATCAGGACGTCTACGCTAATAATGCTTGGTACTTATCTGTTCGTGACTGCTTCCTTGTCACTGCATAACATCCAAACGGATCCCTCAAGAATTATTGGGCAGGTCGTAACCGGTGTTGGGTTTTTGGGAGCAGGGGTTATGCTGGCAAAAGACGGCATGGTGGTCGGCGTGACATCGGCAGCAACTATATGGGGTATTGCGGCGATAGGAGTAGTCATTGCCGTTGTAGGGAATGCTGTCGCCATGAAGCTATCTGTTGTAATTGTTGGAATTCTCTATGGAGTGGATTTGCTGGAAGACTATTCCACTACATTCAGTCGCGGAGTACACAGCCGTTATGAATACTGGCGCAAAAAAAATCGTAACGACAGCACGAAAAAAAAACCGCTCTAACTAGCAGTTCGTCGAACCTGGCTCAGTAAAATTCTTGGCCAGCGACGGTCTGGTGACCTACTTCGTATAGCGCACCACTACCGCCGGTGAGGTGATGGTCTGGTCCAATTCCAATTCCAAACTACCGCTCAATTCCCGAACCGATAGTACCTTGGCACCTAATACCTGTACCCGGGAAAATGGTATGCCAGGATGCTCAATGGTGAATCGGTTTTTAACGGCTCCGCTTACTATGGCGTATAGCGCTTCATCCGATTCAGTGTAGCGAAGTGCGCGACCTATGTTATTGCTAAAGCGTCGCCATGGACGGGTGTTGTAAACGGCCTCTCCATTGAGCTTCATCCAGGTGCCCAGTTCGCGCAGCGGTGTTTGTTGAATCTGCGGAATTGCACCGTAACTGTCCGGCCCCACGTTGATTAGCACGTTACCATTCTTGGAAACTGTATCTACCAAGTAGACAATTAGTTCAGACCCGGAGAGCATGTCCGCACTTGTTTCATTGCGATTAAATCCGAATGAACCGCCAAGGCCGCGCGTCGACTCCCATTTAAAAGCAGCGGTATCAGACAGGTTGCTGTATTCGGTGGTTTTGTATCCAATCCGCTCTGGGTCATCAAAAATATCGCCGGGTTGATTGTCAAGCGTCCATGCAGCCAGGGTTTTCAATAGCCAGGTGCCGCCCGGCCACTCCGCGATCTGGCCTAATATGTCCACCGGACCCCAGCGATCATTGACTGCACCGTCTGGCACTTGCTGGAAGTAATGTCTAAATAACTCATCTAACCTACCCTTGGAAGGATAGCCAATATCTGCCCAGAACACCGCAGGCGCATAGCGGTCGATTAACTCGATGGATTGATTGTATGCATAATCAGCGTAAGTCTGGCTGGCTGGCGCCGAACGCATAACGTCGCTGACAAAATCCCCGTCGGTGACCATCTTGAAACTCCAGTCCAGACCGGTGGAGTAGTAAACACCGAAACGAATTCCTCTGGACCGCACTGCTTGTGCGAGTTCTCCTACTAAATCGCGTGAAGAGTGCCACTCTTGCTGATTGGGGTTTTCGATATTGGTCGGCCACAACGAGTAACCGTCGTGGTGTTTGGCCACCATTACCACGTAACGGGCGCCGGTACTCTCAAACAGTTCAGCCCAGGCATTGGGATCCCACCCGCGCTCAACGTTTGCCTCAAAGTCTGCTTGAAAGTTCCGGTAGGGCGCATCGCCGTACTGCTGAAGATGAAACGTTGCTGTTTCGCTATTTGAGTACGCCTTGGAATTTAGGTACCACTCGGAATAAGGCAACTCCCTGCGCGGACCATCGCCTAGTAGTATCTCTTCCAGCTCGCCTTGTTGCAAAGGGGGCCCAGATGCAAATGCCGGCACGGATGGCAAACCCCAGTGGATAAAAATACCCAATTTCGCATCCTCAAACCATTGGGGTTGAATGCGTGAGCGGGAGTGCAAGTCCTCGGAAACTGGGTCGCTGCAAGCGAACAACGCAAGGACAATTACCAGCGAACAGGTGCGGCGCATAATATTCACAAACATAAAAACGCCGGGTACAGGATACTATTCCTCGATAGCGTGCCGCGCTAGGTCGACACTGACCTGGGGCCGCGCAATACTCCACCCGGCGTTGGTCCTTGCATAACGCCATCGCGGAAAGTGACTTGTCCCGACTTGATTGTGGCCGTGTATCCCTCGGCCTTTTGCAGTAACCGTTTACCTCCGGCGGGTAGGTCAAAAGCCATCCAGGGACTGCCCAACTTGATATTGTCCAGATCGATGATGTTGACGTCTGCGAGGTAGCCCGGTTCCAGTAAGCCTCGATCATCCAGGCCATACAGTAGTGCCGTGTCTCGGCACTGACGTTTGACCGCTAGCGGTAGGCTGATACGGTCACTCTCGCGGTCACGTACCCAGTGCTGCAACATAAACGTAGGCGAAGCTGCGTCACAGATGGTTCCGCAATGCGCGCCACCATCAGACAGAGAATTTACGCAGTCCTCAGATGTCTGAAGTTCAGCGAGAAAGTTGAGATTGCCATCGGCATAATTCAGCACAGGAAAATAGATAAAGCCCTCGCCTTGATTGGCGAGCATCGTATCGTAGGCGTATTCCTGTGGCGGGACGCCCGCCGCTTCTGCTCGACTTAGCAGACTCTCTGCGCTGGTCGGCTCGTAATTAAAGTCGGGTCCCATTTCATATTGAGTAAACCAACCCGATTTAACCAGGTCCAGTAATGGAGCAATATCGGACTCCACCTCAATGTTGTCCTGGGCGAGCATATGCGCTTTGAAAACGGGGTCCTTTAGTTGTTCAAGTTGTTCATCCCAGGGTAACAAGGCTATTTCACCCCAGGCGGGCTTAAACAGGAACGGGTGTACCGTCGTGCGCCACCCCATGATGATGCCATTGCCGCGCAGTGCGATCTGCGCAATGATTTTCGCGCCCTTGCTATTTTCCTCCCGCATGGATGATATCTGCTCAGCCAGTGGAATTTCACTTGCATCTGATTGCAGGGCGGAGAAGGTCACCGGCAGACCGGTTTCGCGACTTAGGTCGCCCATCCACTGGAATTCGTTCCAGTCGCGCTTCAGGTCGCTGGCCATCTCGAACACACCGTGGCCAACGCGTCCCATCGCGCGACCGATACCAATTAATTCCTCTCGGGTGGCAGTCGTGCCTGGCACTAGTACCCCATCTATGGATTTGTGCAATATAGTCCGGGATGTTGAAAATCCAAGCGCGCCTGCCTTTAGCCCTTCTTCGACAATAGCAGACATGCCATTGATGTCTTCTTCAGTCGGTGCCTCGTTGGCTGCGCCGCGCTCGCCCATAACGTAGGCGCGCACCGCGCCGTGGGGTACATGGGTTCCAACATCCACTGTGCGAGGTAACTCCTCCAGCGCATCCAGATACTCGGGGAAGCTCTCCCAACCCCAACTCATGCCTTCGGCGAGGGCAGTGCCGGGAATGTCTTCCACACCCTCCATCAGACCAATTAGCCACTCGTGCTTATCTGGCTTGGCAGGCGCAAAACCGACGCCGCAGTTTCCCATAACAACAGTAGTTACACCGTGCCAGGAGGAGGGCGCCATTTCCGCATCCCAGGTTGCCTGACCGTCGTAGTGTGTATGTATATCAACAAAGCCGGGGATGACTATCTTGCCACTGGCATCGATTTCCTCTTTTCCCGGTGGAAGACGTACCCCGATTGCTGCGATGTTTTCCCCATCGATTGCCAAGTCCGCGACAATTCCGGGGTTGCCGGATCCGTCGATCAAAGTACCGCCGCGAATAACGAGATCGTGCATAACAATGTGCCTTACTGTATTTTCTATTAGTAGAATCCTAGCACAACTACCGGCTAACGGCGCAGGCTTGCCGGTGTCGGTTTCATCTGGACAGGCCCAGTTGTTTGCCGATAATGCCCAGCATTACCTCGTCGGCACCACCGCCTATTGAGGTCAGTCGCATGTCTCGCATGGCGCGGCCTACAGGGTTGTCCCACATATAGCCCATACCGCCCCAGAATTGCAGACATTCCGTTGGAATAGCGTTACACAGCTGGCCGGCTTTCAGTTTGGCATAGGAGGCGAGCAGGGTTGGGTCACCGCCATTTACGTAGGTTTCGCAGGCCCGGTAGGTCAGGGCACGTAAACATTCTACTTCCATCTGCATTTCGGCCAGCTTCATATTGATGATCTGGTTTTGTATCAAAGGCTTGCCAAAGACCTCTCTCCCGCTGGTGTACTCAATGGTGTTTTGGATACATTTTTCCAGACCTTTGATGGTGATGGCAGTCGCCGCCAGTCGCTCTTCCTGAAACTGCATCATCTGATAGGTAAAGCCTTTGCCCTCCTCTCCAACAAGGTATGACTGTGGCACCACTACATCGTCAAAAAATAGCTGGGCGGTATCGGAGGCTCGCATTCCCAGTTTATTGAGACGCGGTGAGGTCGAGAACCCAGGGGTATCCGTGGGCACGATGATAAGGGATTTGTTTTGATGCTTCTGGTCGCCCGAGGTATTTGCCAGCAAGCAAATATAGTCTGCCTGGGTAGAATTAGTGATCCACATTTTGGAGCCGTTAATAACGTAGTCATCTCCTCGCTTGCGCGCCGTGGTCTTGATAGCTGCTACATCCGAACCTGCGTGGGGCTCGCTCACAGCAATCGCGGCGACCATATCACCGGCTATGGCCGGAACCAGGAATTGTTGCTTGAGTGCGTCGGAGCCGAAGCGCGCGAGGGCCGGGGTCGCCATGTCGGTTTGTACCGAAATTGCCATAGGTACAGAGCCATGATTAGCCGTGCCCCATTCTTCCTGTGCGACCATAGCGTAACTGTAATCGAGGCCCATACCGCCGTATTCTTCCGGCTTATGAATACCCAGTAAGCCTAGGTCCCCGGCTTTCTTAAACACCTCGTGCGCGGGAAATATACCCGCTTCTTCCCACTCTTCTACATAGGGGTTAATTTCTTTTGCTACGAACTGGTTTACGGTGCGTCGGATCTGATCGTGTTGTTCGGTAAACTGCATTATTTAATTACCTTTCTTCTAAAAAGCTATTAACAACAGTCGCGACTGTATCTGCCTCGAGGGAGCTCCCCATATGGCCCCCGTTGCTATCAATCTCGGCGTAGGTAGCGCCAAGTGATTTTGCCAGGGCTCTGCCGGGGGTGGGATTTACCATTTGGTCTCCCGCTACACCCACTACCAGAACATCGGCAGTAACGGTCTCAATGTAGTCCAGTCGATCAGGGTTATCTGTTGCAAAAACGTTGTGGGCAATCATGGCCTGGAGCTGATACAGATAATCGTATGGATCGTCCCCTGCGTATCCTTGTTCTTCATTGATCAGGTAGGCAGAAATATCCTTACTGGGAATGTTTTCGACGAAGTAGTCCGGAGTCCATAGCGTCAATTGGTTTAGAGAAGAAAGAAATGCCATGATTGTTTCGTCGTTAACGTTGGCATCTTGCATAAGCTGTATTGCCGCCTCGTGAGTTTTCCACTGCACGAGATCGTAGGAGGTCATTTTTGGTGAGCCGTCAATAGGCACCGCGCTGTCCATGAAATCCGGGTACAAACCCATCCAGGCAAAGGTTTGCATGCCGCCCATCGATATACCAATGACCGCTTTTGCGTGGTGAATATCCAGAACCTTAGTTAACATTATGTGCTGTGAATTCACCATATCGTTGACGGATGTAGCCGGAAAGTTGGCGCCCATCTGCTTGGCACTATTGGACGGGGACGAGGAGACACCGTTGCTGAGAGCATCGATAGAGATCACATAATACGTATTCGTATCAGCCAATTTACCGGGGCCAATCAGTTTATATTTGAGTAAGTCTTCTGTCGTACCGGTAAACCAGCTTGGCATAACAATCACGTTTGATTTGTTGGCATTTAGCGTACCGCTAGTGCGGTAGCCAATTTTGCAGTCGAAAATGGTTTCACCTGACTCCAGTTGCAGGTCACCTATCGATGCTAATTGCAACGAAGAATCTGCTATCGCGCCGGCGTGGATGAAACATAATAAAACTAACCAGAAAATTTTGGCCATTTGATGTTCTCTTTGTATGAAAAAATTTTCAGGACCATGCGGTAACTCTATTCCTTCCCTGACTTTTGGCTTTGTAGAGTGCTTCGTCTGCTCTGCTGATGAGTTGGCCTGGCTGATCTTTAGCTTGGGGTATCATGGCTGCTGCGCCGCAGCTAATGCTCAGCTCGGTGCCTATCTGCGAGGTTTTGTGGGGGATATGGAGCGCCCTGATTGCATTTGTTATCTGTTGGGCGATGATAACTGCACCCTCTGCACTGGTATCCGGTAGCAATACTACAAATTCTTCTCCGCCATAGCGCGCGACCATATCGATTTGTCTATGCAGTGTTTGTGATATGGCAGTCGCTACCGAGCGGAGGGCTTCATCACCAGATAAATGACCGTAGCTATCGTTGTACTGCTTAAAATAATCAATGTCGCACAGTAGCAACGACAAAACTCCACCGCGCCGGCTGTGACTTGCCCATTCGCGCAACAGGGATTCGTCAAAAATCCTTCGATTGGCCAGTTGTGTCAGACTGTCTACACTAGCCAGTCGCTCCAATTCGAGATTGGCCTCGGCCAGTTCGCTGGTTCTCTGTTCCACTTTCTTCTCAAGGGTTGCGGCGTACTTTTCTAACTCACGAGACAGCGTTTCAACAGTGGTTAAGGAATTTGCAAAGCGCAACAATAGAGCGTAAGACTGAATGAAAATAAAACAAAATAAGCCCGCGCCGACGAGAAAAAATGGCGTTCTGAACAGGCCATTCACCACAAAAACTTCATTCAATGCCGCTAGTGCTAGAGCCGTAAAACCGAACAGAAATGCCCATGCGGTTTCTCGCCCCAGCACAGCACCTCGGACAAAAACGTAAACACCAAAACAGATAGATACAAGTAAATATGCCTGAAAAATTGGTAGAAGCTGCGAAAAGGTGTAGACAGAAGTGGTAAGCACCAGAGCGCTAAAAATGACTCCGCCGCCCGCAGCAGTGTGGAACATCCAAGTGGGGTAGGCGTCCCGTATTGGCTTGGAGATGTACCCGGCAAATGCCGAAATGGCGAGTAGGAATGACACGTATTCAATTTTGATAAGTACCGAAAAGGAAATCATTGGCAATAACTGAGTCAGAATTCGCTCATCTGTGGTAAGAATGCGGGCAACGATGGCAATACAGAACAGGCCGAAATATAGCGGCGATGAATCCTGGCGTCTTCGTAAAAAGAGGGCGATGTGGTAAAGCGCGATAATACTGATCCCACCGGCGAGAAATAGAACATATCCCAGTGATAGCTCATGCATACTTTGGATGTCGGCCACGGGCCCCAGTGCAACCTGTTCCCAGACTCCGCCGGTACGATAGTGAAAGCTGGATACGTGCAAGACAATGTCCAGCGTGCCCTCCAGATTCGATGGAAGCTCAATAATGCCGCGCTGAAAAGCCGGTTTAGACGTGTCGGCAGTATCTCCGGTTTCTCCTTCAGAATGAGTCAGCTTGCCATTAACATAAAGGTCAAATGCTTCACCAATATCTATGATTTTTATAGCGAGTTGAGGAGGGTGATCTGGCAACATAACCTGGAGGCGATAAGTCGCAAATCCCTGGCCAGATGTTTGGGTGTTGGCTAGGGGAATTCCATCCCAGGAACCGGGCACGTTAATGTAGGTGTCTGGGTCGCCTGGAACTTGTTGTGAAAAGTCGGTTGGGGAGATAAATTCTTGCCAATAAAATGCCCACTCCCCCTCTAAGCGTGCTGTTCCATCATTCTTAAAGCTCCAAGCGGACAGATCCAGCAATCCCTGCTGCGCATACCGGCCAGGGCTACCTGATTGCTCACAGCCAAGTATAAGGAGCATAAGAATAGCAGCGGCGAGAAACTTTGGCGTAGTCAAAGTGTAGAGATACTCCCGTAACTCGGATAATTACCATTAGTGTCAGCTTGACGACTGCTACTGTGAAAAATGATAGTAACCCTTCACGCTTTTACTTCCAACTTTGAAATAGCCCCCGCTGACCAACAGCGGGTTAATGGTGGTAGTGCCAATACCGGTGGCGACAGCTAATCGAAGAAATTCACACTTGGATAAGCGCCCCTAGCGTATCTTCCTATCTTGTTTGAATGGACCTCTCACCGCGATAGCATACACATTCACGGTGCTTCTCAGATTGCCAGAATCCGCTTCTGGATTTCCTCGGTCAGTAGGGGGAGTACTTCCCGCGCCGAGAGGTTTTCTTCGAGCTGTTCGATCCGGGATGCCCCGAGTATCACCGTCGAGACGTTCGGGTTTAACAGGCACCAGGCAATGGCCAGCTTTGAAAGTGAAGTCCCCAACTCCTGCGCGATTGGAATCAGCTTGGCCACCTGCTGCATGCGCTCCTGGCCCCGGTCGGAGTCGATCATGTGCTTACGCAACCACTCGTAACCTGCCAGTGAAGCTCTGGAGCCCTCGGGGATACCCTCGAGGTATTTGCCGGAGAGTGCGCCAGAAGCCAACGGCGACCACGTGGTTGTACCCATACCGTAAGTCTCGAACAGCGGAGCGTACTCGACTTCGAAGCGCTCCCTATCCAGTAGGTTGTATTGGGGTTGCTCCATGGTGGGCGGAGTCAGGTGGTTTTCCCAGGCGAATTCGTATGCCTGGGTGATTTCAGTCGCACTCCACTCTGAGGTACCCCAGTACAATACCTTGCCCTGGGTAACCAGATTGTGCATGGCTGAGACCGTTTCGCCGATAGGGGTGTCCGGGTCGGCGCGGTGGCACAGGTAAAGGTCGAGATAGTCCACTTGCAGGCGTTCCATGGCCTGGTGGCAGGCCTCGGTGACGTGCTTGCGGCTGAGGCCCAGTTGGGTGGGCGCCGGATTGTCCACGGAGCCAAAAAATACTTTGCTGGAAACACAGTAGCTGTCGCGCCGTTGATCCAGTGCCTTCAGTGCCTTGCCCATGACGATTTCTGACCCGCCGCGTTCATAGCCTTCGGCGTTGTCGAAAAAATTGACGCCGGCATCGAGACAGGTGCCGAACATGCGCTGCGCCAGTGTAGAGTCGACTTGCTTACTAAAGGTCACCCAGGAGCCGAACGACAGCTCGGAAAGTTTTAGGCCGGAGGCGCCAAGATTGCGGTATTCCATGATTGAGCAGTTCCTTTATATTTGTGGGGTTAACATTAACACTGAAGTGGGTGCCGACAAATTTTGTCGGGCTATTATTGATACCGAACGTTATGTAGTCCTCCCCGGCCAACTTGTGCATCCGACAATGTTGACATATTCTATTGATTAAACTCGAATAATAAAAATCGAGCCCGGCATTAAGCCACTCGGCTCGGGAGGCTGTCCCGCTTGATCATTCGTAGTTCCAGATGGTGTTTTCGTGACCGGTTTAAAGCCTACCTATGCACTTTGGGGCTTTTGCTAACCAGTCTTCCAGTCGTCGCGCAAAGTGATTTTGAACTGTTGATGAGCCAGGCAGCGCAGTTCAGCTCACAAGGCCAGGTTAGCCTCAGTATCGATTCTCTGCGCCAGGCACAAGCGCTTGCCGGCGAGGGCACGCATTCCACCAGGGTTGCCGCCGCATTGGGTCGAGCTTTACTGCGCGGACAGCAATACGCTGAGGCGGCCAATCACCTCGAAACAGCTTACCAGGCTAGCAGCGGCAGCCACCGTGCCACCTTGGCCATCGATCTTGGGAGTGTGGCTCAGTATCAACGGCAGTCCGCTCGCGCAGAACGCTATTACCGCGAAGCGATAACGGCAGCAGTCGACGACCCGGAGTTACTCAGCGTGGCTGAACTCAGCCTTGCACGCATGCTACCTAAACCGCAGGCAATAGCGCTTCTCCACCGCGTAGATAGGCGGCTTGGCGGAAGTTCAACCAACGCACATCTCAGTGTAAATATTGGAAATCAGGCCGCGGCTCAGGGCGCGATAGCCCTCGCCTATCGAAGTCTGGATGCGGCAGTCAATGGTAGTGCTAAAGGTTCGCGTACGCAGACCGAAGCACTCAGTGGCCTCGCGCAACTTTATGAGGACAAGGGGCGATCCGCAGACGCCACACGGCTAAATCAACGTGCACTGGGGCAGTTGGACGCTGGGGCGAGCGGTCTGGAAGAGCTACAGCTCGAACTCGAGTGGCGTGCAGCACGTCTGGCCCGAATGCAAGGTGATGAAAGTCTGGCGCTGGCTGCTTATCAGCGAGCAGCGGAACACCTGGAACGCATTAGACAAGATATGCCCATCGAATACCTCGACGGCAGCTCCAGCTATAGTACAACCATCGTGCCGTTGTATCAGGGGCTGCTGGAGTTACTATTTAGACAGGCATCTACGCTGTCGCAAGACCCCGATCTACGGGAACGTTATTTGACCCGGGCCCGCGATGTTATCGAGCTAACCCACCAGGCGGAAATGCAAGATTTTCTCGGTGACCGCTGCGTCGTGACGGCCCAGCCTGAGTCCGGTGCGGGGCAGGCAGCACCCGCTCAGGGACATGCCTATCTCTACACCGCGGAACTCGCCAACAGCACCGTGCTCATGCTGGTCACACCGAATAATATTTTGCACCGCGAGATCGACGTACCTGGCCTACGGGCCATGGCTGAGGACTTTGCCGAGCAACTGCGCTACGGCCACGCCGATTATCGGGAGAATGCCGAAGCCCTTTATGACCTTCTGCTACGACCCATGGAGTCAACTTTGCAGGATGATGACATTGGTACATTGGTTATCATCCCCGATGGTGCATTGCGCATGGTTTCCTTTGGCGCGCTGCACGATGGTCGCGAATTTGCCATTCAGAAACGGGCCATCTCTACGACGACGGGAATATCTATGACTCGACTGGGCGCGCCAAAGGGTGAGATTAGAGCTCTGGTAGCTGGGCTCTCTGAGCCGGGTTCGGTAGTCGATAAATTGATCAAACGCACCACGGCTGACATGGGCGTCAGCGAACTCGCCGACGTGACGAGTCGCGGTCTGGCATACGAATTGACGACGCTTCGTTCCGGTCGTGGTCTCTCCGTGGTCTCCAGTAGCGCAGCTGCCTCCGCACCGACTACGATACCAACCGCACCAGTAC
>JBLHKV010000106.1:0-11924 GCA_047618115.1 Halieaceae bacterium
CTCACAATTCGGCTCGCTCAACGCTCTGTTTATATTTCTTTTTGCACCCGGCTTTGCATGGCTATGGAACTATCTTGGTCGTAAAAATCTGGAACCCCGCGCGCCGGTGAAATTTGCCCTGGGTACTATACAGGCGGGACTCGGTTTTGGCGCCTTGGTGCTGGGCGCAGCTGCGCCCGACGCCTCGGGAAAGGTCGCGGCGATCTGGTTGGTGCTTGCCTATATGTTGCATACAACAGGCGAACTCTGTCTTTCCCCGGTGGGGCTATCCGCGGTAACCAAACTGGCGGTGCCTAGAGTGGTCGGCGTGATGATGGGGGCCTGGTTTTTGGCAACTGCCTACTCGGAGTTTGTCGCAGTCCAACTGGCAAAAATGGCGGTAATTGAGAGCGCTGAGGGAACCGTCGTCTCAGTAGCCGCGGCGGTGCAAACCTACAGTGACCTGTTTCTCTATCTGCTCTACGTGGGCGGGGGTTTTGGCCTTTTGTTGTTACTGGTGTCTCCGCTACTCAGCAAATTCATGCACGGTATGCGTTGAATCCGACCGGGGTACGAACAATCGTGCCCCATCGGGGTCTCCCGGAAACGCAATTATTCGATCAAACACCAGAACCAGTTATTCCAGCGCGCGGATAGACGCCGGATTATCCAGCGAGAGTAGTTGACTGATCCCGACTAGCAGTTATTCTCATTGTAAGCCAATCTTTCACCCCCATTTATTGGAGTACCCATGGAACAGCTCAGCGGCCAGGATGCGATGTTTCTCCACGCAGAGTTAGACGGACTGCCACAACACATTGGTGGTGTCAGCATTTACGACCAGTCAACCGCCGAGGGCGGAACGGTCAGGTTCAAACAAATTCTGGCGATGTTGGAGAGTCGAGTCCACCTATCGCCTATCTTCAGGCGCAAGCTGGTTACTGTACCCATGGGTCTCGGCCAACCCTATTGGGCTGAAGACCAGAATTTCGACCTCGAATACCACGTTCGGCATATCGCCCTACCCAAACCAGGTGACTGGCGGCAGCTGTGCATTCTTGTCTCGAGATTGCACGCACAGCCAATCTCCAGAGACAGACCCCTTTGGGAAATGTACGTAATCGAGGGGCTCGGGGGTATCGAACCCCTTTCCGATCGCTGTTTCGCGCTGATGTTAAAGGTTCACCATGCAGCCATGGATGGAGCAACAGGCGCCCAGTTTATGAATATCATGCACGACTTGACACCAGAAGTCGTTCAACCAGAAGCACCGGGACCCTGGCTGGTCGAGAAACCGTCGCGAACAAAAATGCTGGGCAGAGCCTATCTCGACGCCTGGAAGAAGCCAGCACAGATATTCAATTTCGCACGCCAAATGGTGCCTGCGTATCAACGTATCCAGGCGGGGAAAAAGAAAGCAGACTTCAGATCCCTGGACGACAAAGAGAAAACACGTTTCCAGGGGAAAGTGTCGAGACACCGCGTCGTCGATGCAATCAGATTTGACTTTGAAACTGTACGTCAGATTAAGAACAGCTCTCCAGGTGCGACCATCAATGACGCGATGCTAACAATTGTCTCGGGCGGCCTGCGCAAATATCTCGACAGTAAAGATGAACTTCCCGAGAACTCCCTCGTGACAGGCTGCCCCATCGATGTAAGAACCGATGCCGAGCGTGGTGCCGGCGGCAATATGGTCGGTTTTATGAATGTATCCCTGCGCTCAGAGATTGAAGACCCGGTCGAGAGATTGGCGGCCATCCACCAGGAGTCCATCAGTGCCAAGTCCTACGCCCAGGCGCTGGGTCCGCGCATCGCGATGGACATCACCAACATGGTCCCCGGAAACGTTTTGTCGGTGGCAATGCGCGCGGCAAGTGCCACGGGGCTGGCCGAAGCCGGGGTAGTCTTCAACACTATAGTAACCAATGTTCCCGGCCCGCCCTTCCAAATGTACATGTGCGGGGCCGAGTTAATCGACTCCCTCAGCTTTGGCCCGCTCATGCCGGGAGTGGGGTTGTTTCATATCGTCTATAGCGCTGTCCAAAACAAGCGAGGGACAATCACTTTGTCCTTTACCTCCTGTCGCGAACAAATGCCGGACCCGGCGTTCTATGCCCAGTGCCTGACCGAAGCATACGAAGAGCTGCGCGAAGCCAGCCTGAGCTAAGGAGTAACTAAATAGTGTTGCAGCGAACGCTCCTCTTGGTTCGACACGCCGAAACCGAGACACCGCGGCCGGGACAAGACGATTTTAAGCGCGAGCTAACTCAACGTGGTCGCGCGGACGCCGAACGCGTAGGTAATCACCTGCAAGTGCTGGGCTATGAGCCCGACAGGGTATTGGTCAGTTCTGCGCTACGGGCAAGCCAAACAGCGGCCATAGTGACGGAACAGCTAAACTGCGCCACTTCGACCATTTCCTATCGAGACGCCTTGTACTATGAAGGTGGTTCGGGACTGACCGACACTCTACTCGATCTCCCGGATGAGCTGCTGCAAGTTCTTGTGCTTGCACACAACCCTGCAATCTCCCAGTTTGCCGGCAAGCTGTCTGGCGAAAGGCTCCATATGGCACCCTGCGCGGTGGCGTGCATCGTCGGTAGTAGTGGCAGCTGGGCCGAATTTATGGGTGAAGGTGGCCGTCTCGAGAAATTTCTGGATCCCTCGGCAAACAATTGAAGGAGATTCTCCATCACCTTACCTCCATCAGCTTTTGACAAGCGGAAAGCAATTTTTCAAAGGCGAGCACATGCATTTCCGGTGACGGGTAGTAGTTGTTTACCTCTTTTTGCCCGCCGCCGAGATCGGCACGCTTTATTATGCTCGTCGCCTCACCACTGAATCGGCTGGTCAGACTTTGCGGCAGTCCCACCGAACTGACCAACTCAATACAGGAGTAATCCGCGGTCAGTGCACGCATCATCGACCGATCGACTAGTTGCGGGAATGCTCCAAACAACTCATGAACGTTACCGTAGCCTTGTTCGTAATCTGGGGGTCTCTCGGAAAACCAGAAAAGTATGGTGGGCACTTTGATAGCCGCCAGTAACTGATGCATATTCCGTAGCCAGTTACCTTGGGTCTCTGCCACCAGCTCATCCAACTCGGCAAAACTCAGGGAATCGAGCAACTCCTGCCAGGCTGGGGCAGCTCCAAGACGAACTTGATCACTGCGACGAAGCAGCATTTCCCCACCCGTGCTTTCTAATAGTGAATTACTCTCGCTACGCCCGGACATAATCTGCAAAACCGCAAAACGAGATTGATTTATCATCTTTAGGAAATGTGGTCGCCTGAGAAAAAACGATGGTCCTGCCCCAGCCACCCCCAAATTCATCAGGGGAAAATCCAGCGCATTCGATAGTAACTTTGGATAGGGTTGTGTCGCGTAGCAACCGAATGTCTGCGCGGCCCCTATACAAATCCCGAAACATCCAGGATCCAGGTTCACCGGTCGAGGCCCACGAAAAGGCCGCGCAAAACCATCCAGCTCAAACAATTGGTAGTCGATCAGCTCATAATCTCGGTCCTGGTAGCCTTGCCCCATTGCTCAGGGCCACTCACATACATCGGCAAACACGGGGTGGAGGTCTGCAAACCATCGCTGGTAGAGTTCTTTCCATTGCGACGAATACTGATCCTCCTCGAATACCTGCTGCAATTGATCTGGCTGCGGTACGAGGCTGGCCTGATGAGCAATGGATATATCAAATGTCTCGTCGCTGGGTTCGAAGATTTGGCTAAGCGCAGTGTGATTCAAGCGCAGATCAAAACGCTCCGACAGGGCCGTAAAACCCTCCACCGGCTCCTGCGTCAAACCTTCGTAACTAACGTAGTACCAATGCGGGTAGGCTTGTTTGAAACAAACCAACGCCAGATACATGAGACGTACCCAGCGTAAAGCCCGATCCAGCGGCTGGCAGTCTTGCCAGTTCGGAGTCAGCAAGGCCCTGTCTGCGGTCGAAATTCCTCCGTATATCTCTCGCATCAACAAAGGTTGTTTGGCGATAAACAAGGGATTGAAACGATTCGCCCAACCCAGCCTCAACAAACTTCGCACGATGGAAAGGGGGTGGCGCAGCACTATGATAGGTTGAACCTGCAGACTGTCGACCATCCAGGGCGTCGAGAAGATAGCCGTAGGATCCTTGATGACGCAGCGCAAATCGCGGATCCCCTGGGCCGCTCTCCGTCGCTCGATATAATCGGCCAGCCAAATAGCGTGCTCCTGCAACCACTTCCCCTCAACCCGCGGCTCCAGCTTGAGTAATCGGGAAAAAAGATTCTCGTAGATACCGGCAAAATCATTGTGTAGATAAAAGTGTTGTAAAGGGGTGCGGATAGCTGCGTTCCAGGGGGAGGCAGGATTGGTGGGCTCGTGTAGATAGATTGTCCCGGGGGCATGACACAACACCTTACCTACCCAGGTTGTTCCCGAACGAATGATTCCCGTAACCAGGATGGGGCTGTCTGCTACGACCTTATCGAGGTGGCTCCCCTTCATGCCAACACCGCTCCTCAGTTGCCGACGCTACCGATAAGTGATTCCAGAAACTCCAGATGATCTCGGGCAACGTCTTCATCCTCTGTACTTTGACCCAGTAGCTCCGTGTAGACCGGACCAAAGGTGAAAAAGCCGAAAATCATACTGTGAAACTCTGCGAACAGCAGACGTCGCTCGCGACGCTGCTGTTCAGGCAGGTCGGCTATCGAAGCCTCCAGCATTTTCACCAGTGGCCTATACACCTGCGCCATTAAAACCTCCACCGAATCTCCACCGGCGAGCACCGCATACTGCATAAGTCGCGCAAGATTAGGGTGCCGCAGCAGTTGCCCCATAACCTCGCGAAACAATTCCCGAGCCTGATCAGCATCCTCAGGAAAGACCCCATGATCCTCAAACAGTGTAAAGAGTGGCTTTAGCCTCCGCTGAAACACCGCCTCATACAGGGCCTGCTTGTTTTTAAAATGGCTATACAAACTGGGGGTTCGAATACCGACTTCGGCCGCTATATCATTGAGCGAGCTCGCGTCGTATCCGCGCTCGGCAAAATGTTTTTCAGCCGCATCCACGAGCAGATCAGCAGTGTTGGATTTTGAGCGTGCCATGCAAGCCCCGGATGATTTATGTCACAGAATTATCGCACAGCGAACATGCCAAACACAGGCCTAATAGCTGTTAGGCAAAAACCCTTTACAGGGGGAAGAATACCAAAGCGGCTACCGCCACGGATATTGCGGCACAAACCAATACGCCGGCAGCCGCAACGTCCTTGGCGCGTTCGATAAGTTGGTGATGTTCCGGGTGCACGGCGTCACACAGGTACTCCAACGAAGTATTCAGCGCCTCGGCGCACCAGACCATAGCGACACATAACAAAATCGCCACCCACTCCAACCTGGCCAAACCCTGATTCAGCCCTAGGCCAATGACTGAGACCGTGGCCAAAAGGTGTATCCGCGCATTAGCCTGCTCCAGGACCAGCGTTCGCAGCCCCTTAAAGGCGTAGCCGAAACTCCTCAATCGCGCCTTAACGCTCACGCACGAGCCATATAACGAGCATCCTGGGTATTTATTCGCACCTTTTCCCCCGCTTCCAGATACTCGGGAACCTGCACGGTCAAGCCGGTAGAAAACGTAGCTGGCTTGGTTCTGGCAGAGGCCGAAGCACCCTTCATGCCCGGCGCAGTGTCGACAATCGACATGACTACCGACTGCGGCAACTCTATTGCCACAAAGACGCCATCGATAAGCAGCCCGGTAATACCACCCAGGCCAACCTCGATAAACCCCACCTGATCTCCGAGCGACTCCTCATCCAACTGGTACTGAGAGTAATCCTCCTCATCCATAAATACACAGGTTTCATCTGTCTCTCGATAGGAAAACTGCACAGCGCGGCGCTCCAGATCTATATGACCGAGCTGATCATCGCCCTTGAAGGTTCCCTCGTGCTTTTGTTTGGTGCGCGCGTGATAAAATTTTATTTTATACAGGGTATTTGAGCCACGCGAGGAGGGCGACTTAATGTCAATATGATTGACAATAAGTGCCTCGCCATCGATTTCCACTACATGACCTCGCTTTAGTTCACTGGCTTTGGGCATGATTTTCTCTCTCTAAGGCTCACAGCAAGGGACGACTGTTACCACTTGGTCTGATGTCTAACGGGATATACAAAAACGGCGCTATAATGACTCCACCCCCACCAAACAGCAAGCTGAGACCACAACTTGCGGCCACACAAGCGAGTACAGATTATGGGCACGTTCGACATTATAACTCCCGCTGATGCGGCGACCTTGATAGCTCAGGAGCCGGTCGGCATCATTGATATCCGCGACGCCGCGGCATTCGCGGCTGGCCACATCGACAGTGCCTACAACCTGGATAACAGTAACCTCCAGCAGTTTATCGATAGCGCGGAAGTCGAGCAGCCGCTAATTGTGTACTGTTACCACGGGCATTCCAGCCAGCCTGCAGCTGCATACTTCGCCGAGCGCGGCTTTACTAAAGTCTATAGCATGACGGGTGGCTACGAGGCTTGGAAACTTATCTGTTAACCACTCTCCGCCAAACTAACCGTCAAAGCGGAATCAGGGTGCTGCGCACACCAAACAACGGACATACAATCTCGTAGGATCATTCAGCGATGCCATAAACTGCGCCGCGCTCTTCAACGGTGCGAGCAACCCATCCAGTGGCGCCACCCACGCCGCGGGCCCCGATCCGGTCAATCCCCAGAGCGACATCTGTCGCGAGAGTTGCTGAAGAAATTGTTCCTGTGGAGACAGCGGCTTTTCGATCACCCGAAAATCAGTCGCTGCCAAGCCAACCATTGCTGCTGCGGCAGCGATGGCGTCCTCTAATCCGCCCAGGTGATCAACGAGGCCTAACTCCAGCGCCTTTTCACCCGTCCATACTCTCCCCTCTGCTGCAACCCTGACGTCCTCAAGCGGTAAATCGCGACCGGCGGCAACATAGCGAATAAAATTTTCATAGGTATGATCCACACTACGCTGGAATACGGCGCTGAGCGTCGGGTTTAATGGTCTATCCACCCGAAAACTACCCGCCAGCGGCGAGGTGCCAACGCCATCCGTGAAGACGCCAAGTTCGGCCAGGGATCGATCGAAGGTGGGAATTGAGGAAAACACACCAATTGATCCGGTGAGCGTGGTTGGCATTGCCCATATCTGATCTGCATCCATAGAAATCCAATAACCCCCGGACGCCGCAACGGCCCCCATTGAGGCTATAACCGGTATGCCATCGGCCTGGGCATTCAATATTTCCTGTCTTATGACCTCGGAGGCAAAGGTACTGCCGCCCCCGCTATCGATCCTTAACACCAACGCGGCGATGCCATCATCCTGGCGCGCCTCCCGGATGAGGCTGGCCAGCGAATCGCCACCGATTCTGCCGGCGGGTTGTCCTCCGTCGAGGATAATACCCTTGGCGACAATCACGCCTACCTGCTTACCCTCAAACCCATCATTGGGATCGAGTCCAGATCGCCACAGGTACGACTGAAAATCGATCGACTGTGCACCGCCGTCCTCGTCCGCTGCTCCCGCCAACTCCACGAGTCGATCATTTATCTCGCTGTGCGAACTCAGAGAATCGACCAATCCACTCTGCTTGGCCAATTCTGCAAAATTACCGCCCGCGGTGGCATGCAGTTCGTCATATTTCGCAAGCATGGCATTAATAGCACCTTCATCAAGCCCTCTATTGCTTTCGACTAGCGCTGTATAGTGGCTCCAAATCCCATTGAGCCACTCCAGATTTATCTCCCGATTACTCGCCGACATCTGATTCGACATGAACGGTTCCATGGCACTTTTATTCGCGCCTGCAACAAACACATGCATCTCCACTTTTAACTTATCCAGCGCAGCCTTGAAGTAATTTCTATAGCTGGCGTATCCCTCAATGAATACCGCCCCGAGCTGATTCAAATGAATTTCGTCTGCGTAGCTGGCCAGCAAATACTGGTCTTGTGAATAGTAATCTGCCACAGCTATTATGGTTTTACCGGATGTTTTAAAACGCTCCAGTGCCAGGCCAATCTCCAGAGTCTTGCTGATTCCGACATAGGCGAGGCCATCCAGGTCCATCACCAGGGCAGTAATCGCCGGATCGTCTCGACTCCGATCAATGGCCTCGAGGATATCCGTGAGCAACACTTCCTGTTCGTCGGCCGCCTGACCACCCAGCATTAAATCGAGAGGCTCCCGATAGCTCAACTGCTCTACTACCGAACCGGTCGGATTGAGCACAAGCGCGGTATTCTCGGCCACTGGCTCGGGGGCGTTGCGGCTAATCGTGACAAACAATAAGCCCAGCAGCAGCAGAAATATCAGGTTGGACAAACTGACCCGTACCAGGGTCACCCCACGCCAAATCCGCGACAGCGATCTGCCGACTACCCCACGATTTTCATCACTCATATCGTTTCCTCCCTCTCTACGGACAGCCGACTGTGCTTGCCCTGCCACCGCACATACAATACACCGCTGCAAAATAGTCCAAATAACACCAGCAAATTTACCCTGGGCCAGACACTGTGCTGTAACGCAAAATAGTCCTGAACAAAGGTCAGAAAGTAAAGCAGGCATACCAGGCACAACCAAATTTGCGTGCGCAGTCGACCGGCCAACACACCCGGCACAAAGAGCAGTAATGGCAGCAGGCGAGCCACCCAAACCACTGGTATCGAGCTCTCCAGTATGCTTTCTACTACCATAAGCAGTATCAGCCCGGCATAAAACCCAACTGACAACACCCGCGCCAATCGCGCTCTTTGAGCCAAGGCGGTGAGATCGACAGTGGCCAGGGAATCAGTCAAGGGCCAGTGCCAATCGCGCAACTCGTGCGCCCAGCGCACGACACAGCGACAATTCTGTTTCATCGGGGTCGAGTTCGCCGCTGCTTCCGGCCAGATGACTCGCGCCATAGGGCGTGCCACCACTACGTGTATCCATCAACCCGGCCTCGCCGTAGGGAAGCCCGGCAATAATCATCCCGTGGTGTAACAGTGGCAGCATCATCGTGAGCAGCGTAGCCTCCTGCCCGCCGTGCATACTCGCGGTAGAGGTAAATACCGCGGCGGGCTTGTCCACCAAACCACCGCTAAGCCACAGCGTCGAAGTCTGATCCAGGAAGTACTTCATAGGTGCGGCCATATTGCCGAAGCGGGTTGGGCTACCAAGCACCAATCCGGCACAATCGCGCAGTTCATCCAGCTCACAATAGAGCGGCCCCGACTCCGGGATGTCTTCGCGGACATCACCGATTCCAGACGAAACTGGTGCCACCGTACGGATGACGGACCGGCATCCTTTAACCTGCTCGACCCCGCGGGCAACGTGCTCTGCCATAGTCGCGGTCGCTCCGTGCCGACTGTAATAAAGGACCAGAATGTACGGTTCATCCGACATTAATCCATAAGCTCCAGAACGTTCTCAGGAGGACGTCCAATAACCGCCTTATTACCGCGCACAACGATAGGCCTCTCGATAAGTTTGGGGTGAGCTACCATCGCGGCTATCAGGTCACCCTCGGTCAAAGTATCATCCGCCAGCCCGCTTTCCCGGTAAGCATCCTCGCCTTTGCGCAGCAAATCCCGCGCCCCAATGCCCAACTTGTGCAACAGCTCCGTGATAGTCGCTTCTGTCAGCGGGTTTTCGAGATACTCCACCACACCGGGCTCGATCTTGTTCTCTAGCAACAGAGCCAGCGTTTGCCGCGACTTGGAACAGCGAGGGTTGTGATAAATGGTGTACAAACTCATGGGGGCGACTCACGGGAACGATTAAAAAAAGCAGTTGTTATAATACCCGCCGACACTGGAGCAAAGCGAGCTCGACACCAGATTTCGTGCGATAATAATTCGCAAACCACAGGGATACTAATAGTCTTGGATTTTTCTCAGCTGCCAAACGGGTCCGACGCCCTGAACTTTCTGCGCTATCTGGTGCGACGCTACCGCGAAGATGGGTGCTCCCATCGCGCCGCGGCACTCACGTATATGAGTCTTTTTGCGCTGGTACCGCTGATGACGGTCATCTATGCCGTCGCGGCGATGGTGCCGGCCTTCAGCGCAGTTGGGGATCAGATCCAGGACTACATGTTTACCAACCTGGTTCCCGCCAGCGGCACCCAGATCCAATCCTATATGATGAAATTTTCCGATCAGGCAAAAAATCTCACCAGCGTCGGAATTTCAGTACTGATTGTGACAGCGATATTGATGCTGCGCAGTATAGAAAATGCATTCAATGGTATTTGGCGCACCGAGCGCGACCGCTCAGGCGCCGCCGCATTCATGCTCTACTGGGCGGTGCTGTCGCTAGCGCCCCTGTCGGTCGGACTCGCACTGGGTATAACCACCTACCTGACTTCGCTGCCCATTTTCTTCAGCGATGCCGAGTTTATAGGCGCCGGGGGCTCGGTCCTGCTGCTGGTACTGCCCACGATTCTGGGTATTGCGGCCTGCACCCTGGTATACATCACAGTCCCTAACTGCCGAGTGCCGTTCACCCACGCCTTTATTGGCAGTGTAATCGTTATTATTCTGTTCCAGGTGGCCCAGGCCCTGTTCACCATTGTTGTTGTCGGTTCCAGCTACGCATTTATCTATGGCGCCTTTGCCGCACTGCCACTTTTTCTCCTTTGGCTAAATCTCACCTGGCAGATCATATTGTTCGGCGGCGTACTGGTGCATGGTCTATCAGCCTACCAACGCGAACAAGCTGGTCGCCACCCGCTGGTAATCGAAGCGCTCGCAGTACTTCATCTATTCTGGGAGCACCAAAAGAACGGACTGGGCATTGAGGAACAAACCCTGTTGCATAAGCCAATCCCCAGTCTGGACGGTGTGTTGAGAAGTGGGCACTGGGATACTTTGCGAGAGCGGTTTGTCGAACACCAAATTCTGCGCTGTGGCGATAATGGCAAGTATTTCCTGGTCAGAAACCTGCACAATTTCACGCTCTGGCAGTTGCAGCAAAAGCTGGAGATGAAACCGGAGGCACTTCCCAGCCCCACCGAGGGACAGGCCGACTGGCTGAAACAGACGTTGACCACTATGGAGTCAGCACATCAACACCAGCGCGACATGCTCAGCCCGAGTCTAGCCTCCCTGTTCGAGCAGTCGAGCTGATCAGGATCTACTGGCCGCGCGCACTGCTGATTAGTGCCTCGCTGGCACTCGCTGCCTGCGGCCAACCCGGCATCGACGAGCAGCGTTCAGACTTCCTGGCGGCCTACGCCGGCAAATACCTGGTCATCAACTACTGGGCAACGTGGTGTGCACCCTGCCGCGAAGAAATCCCCGAACTCAATGCTCTGGCTACCTTGCGCTTCGCTGATACAGCAGTGCTCGCCGTAAATTTTGACGGCGCGACTGGCGAGAAACTACAACGCCAGATAGGCGAATTAGGAATAGTAGTAGAAGTGCCAAGCCAGGACCCCGGACCCATCTTGGGGCTGACCCGGCCCGCGGTACTTCCAACGACATTTATTGTGAATCCGCAGGGCGATATCATCAACGTTTTGGTGGGCCCGCAGACGATGAATGGCATTAATCAATTGCTACCGAGGTAACCATGGGCGACACAAACAAGTATTCGTTTATACCCTTGCCGGACTACCAACAAGCGCCGGAATCTGACATGTTAGCGCAGAGCCAATCCTTCCTCGACCTCGTGTCGAAGCGCCGCACTGTCCGGGATTTCGATAGTCGTAGCGTTCCACAGCACATTATCGAAAACTGCCTGCTCGCTGCGGGTAGCGCTCCCTCCGGGGCCAATCGGCAGCCCTGGCATTTCGCCGTGGTGAGTAATCCCGAATTGAAGAGGAAAATCAGAGAGGGTGCGGAGGCTGAAGAACGCGAGTTTTATGAGCGTCGCGCGCCACAGGACTGGCTGGATGCACT